>JBJTDZ010000064.1:0-18176 GCA_046092585.1 Pirellulales bacterium
GACGCGGGCTCAGGGCTGCCAATGCCCCGTCGCCGGACGTTCGCGTCGGGCATCACGCCCGCCGCTCACTGCATGTCCGCTGCGCTTCGCCATCCTGGCTGCGCTTGCTCCCATAGCCCGGCTCCCGGGGCACCGGCAGCCCCTCGCTGAGTCCGACACTCAACTGCGCATCCGCTCCATCTCCGCGATGAGTTCGGCCGGCAGGTCGAGCCGATTCGTGACGAGCCGCAACACCCCGTCACAGTGCGGTCCCTTCCAGCCCCGGCGGCTTTCATGCGGCCTAACCGCCACGCAGATGAGCCACCACCGTGATCTGCTGGCCAACAGCTGCAAACCGACGATCAGACCGGCTCCGGATCGTGTGGCCGAGCTCCGCTGCGATCTCCTTGAGCGGCGCAGGGTCAAGCGGACGAATCTTCCGCAGGCACCTCAGTCCCTGCACGTCCTGATCGCGGCTCTCTCGCTTCCTGCTCGCGGCCATGCCTTGCACCATAACGCCGTGGGGGCGAGGGCGCAACTCGCCTCAACTTGCCAAGGCTGCCTCCCCTTTGGTGCGCAAATCCCGTGCCGAACAGGATTGGGGGGCTCCGAACGCTGCTCGGCAACGCTGGCTGGTCGGCGACTGGAAAACACCCGCCCAGTTCGCCCCCTGCACGAGCGGTTTTTCACGGTCGGCCGGCTGGACGGCAACGGCCGGTGAAACCTCTGTTCCGGCGGCGGTGTATATTCCTCGCCGCGGGGAACCTGCGTGCCGCCGTCTACCCATCCCGTTCGACTGGAGGATTCCATGGTCACCCGCGTCTTGTTCCTGTGTGCCGTCGCGTGGGCGACGGTCGCCGCCGCCGCCCCGCTCGACCTCGGCCGGGTGCCCGCCAAGGCCCAGTGGGTGATGCATGTCGACATGGACGCGGCCCGGGAGTCCACCGTCCTGAAGCGGGCCTGGGAGCGGGCCATGAAGATGCACCCCCAGGCCGAGCCCATGATGAAGTTGTGGAGCGGCATGATGGGCATGGACCCGCAGAAGGACCTCCGCGACATCACGGCGTTCGGCTCCGACACCGACAAGTGCAACGGCACGATGATCGTGCGGGCGAAGGTGAATCGCGAACTGCTCGATAAGATGGTCGCGAAGGCGCCAGACCACGAGACGATGGAGCACCGCTCGCACACGCTCCACGCCTGGACCCACAAGGGTTGGAAGGGACACAAGGGAGAGAAGGTCGTCGGGGCCTTCCAGCAAGACGACGTGATGGTGTTCGCCCGGACGCCCGACCAGGTGAAGGCGGCACTCGACGTGCTCGACAGTGACGCGACGTCGGCCACGGAGGACGGGCCGCTCGGAGGCCGGGTGAAGCCTGGCTCGATCCTCGTGGCCCGGGCCGCGGCGGTCGACCCCGAGACGAAGTGCCCGGTGCTCCGGCAGGGACGTGCGTTTCGCGTGGCGCTGGGCGAGAGCGAGGGCACGTCGTTCTACCGCGCGAAGCTCGACATGAAGTCAGACGAGGCGGCCGACCAGGCGGAGGACGTGGTCGAGGGCTTGGCGGCCGTGGGCCGGCTCCGCTGGGGCGACGAGGCCGACGCGATGAAGCTCGTCGACGGCCTGGAGACGAAGACCGAGGGCTCCACCTGCATGATCTCCTGGGACGCCCCGGCCGATGGCGTGTGGGCCGTCATGGAGACGATGGCCGACCGCTGGGAGCAGAAGCGCAAGGAGCGGATGCGGGCGCACGGCGGGAAGGGGCACAGGGGGGAAAAGTCGGGCTGCAGGAGCGGCTGTGGCAAGTCCGACTGCGAGGGCTGCGAGAAGTGCCCGGCCGAGTGCCCCATGAAGAAGGGCGGCTCGAAGCAGGCCGAGGAACCGCTGCGTGACGACGAGTTCTGACGACGCCGACCTCGTTGAGCGGGCCAAGCGGGGCTGCGCGGAGAGCGTGGCCGCGCTCGCGGCCCGCCATCAGGTGGCGGTCGTGGACTACGCGTCGCGGCTGCTCGCGCGACGGGGTGGCAACCGCGCCGACGCGGAGGACGTCGCCCAGGAGTCGCTCGTGCGGGCCCTGCATCGACTCGACCGGCACGACTCCTGCTGGCCGTTCGCGACGTGGCTGTTCGCGATCACGCGGCGCCGGTGCCTCAACCACCTGCGGGCCGCGCGGCGGCGGGCCGTCCGCGAGACGTGCCACGTCGGGCCGTGCGGCTCCGCGGCGGGCGACGACCCGCACGCCACCGCGGTCGCGCGGGAGGAATCAGCCCGCCTCTGGGCGACGGCCGCCCGGGAACTCACCGAGCCGCAGTTCTCGGCGCTGTGGCTGCGGACGGTCGAGGACCAGCCGGTGGCGGCCATCGCGCGGGTGCTCGGACGGCCGCCCGCCACGGTCAAGGTGCTGCTCTTTCGGGGGCGGCGGCGGCTCGCCGCGGCGCTCGGCGTTGCGGAGGCCGATGCGGCCGTGACGCTGCCCCTGCGAACCCCGGCGATCGCACCGGTGCGGAGGTCCTCCCATGGCTGACCGTCGACACGACGATGTCCGGCGACGCGGCGGCACGCGGAAGCGGTCGCTGGCGGCGAGGTTGCGGCACGAGGCCCGCAGCTGCAGGCCCGGCTTCTCGCCGGCGTTGCACGGCCGCGTGGTGGCGGCCATGGCGGCACCCGCGGTCGTTCGTGCCGCGAATGATCTGCCCGCCACGGCGGTCGCACCGCCGCGGCGGCGACGCGACCGTGCGGCAGGTTTGCTGATCACGGCGGCCTGCGTGGCCGTCGCACTGCTCGTCGCCGGCGTCCGGCCGCAGCCGCAGCAACCTTCGCTCGAGAACGGCGTCGACGTCGCCGGCGCCACTGGCGGGACGGGCATCGAGCGGCTGCCGACGCCCGCCGAGATCGGTGAGGGCGTGCTGGCCGAGGTGACGACGCTCGCGGTGGCCGCCATGGGCGTGCCCGCGTGGAACGACCTGGCCGCCTTCGATCCGGCCTCGCTCGTTCCGGGCGACGACGCCAGCCGCTGACGGATCCGGATAGGCCGTCCGCAGCGGATTCTGCCGGAATGCCACCACGTGCGGGGAGAGACGGCGAGAGTCGCCCCGAGTCACCCTGGAGATTCCTTGCCAGCCGCGACGGCCTCGAGGAACGCGTCGTACTGGCGGATGGAGTCGTCGGCATCGTACGGGTGCGAGGCGAGCACCAGGAGCACCGCGTCGGGCGAGAACTTGTACTGGGGGCTCCAGACCAGGGGCGGGATGTGGAGCCCCATCCTCGGGCTGTCGAGTTTCACCTCTGCCCGTGACGTCCCGTCATCCACCACGACGGCACAGGAGCCGTGTGTGGCCACCAGGAACCGGTGGCATTCGCGGTGCGCATGCTCGCCCCGAACCCGCTCGTTCGCCACGCCGTAGACGAGGAATGATCGCCGTGGTGTGAACGGCAGTTGTGTCGCGAAATCGATCGTGACCAGGGTGCCGCACGTGTCGATGAACTCGGGCATGTGATGGATGGCACAGCCGCGGACAGGCAGCGGCTCACTCGCGGCGCCCTCGGCGATCCCCCCGGGAGCAGCCCCGACGGCACGGGCCTCGCGTGGCGGGCTCTCGATGTAGCCGCAAATTCGGGCGGGATTGCCGCGCACGATCGCGTGGGGGGGTACCGAGCGGGTCACGACGGCACCCGCTGCCACCATCGCCCCACGACCCACCGTCACCCCAGCGAGGATCGTCGCATTGGCTCCGATCGACGCGCCTTGCTCGACCGACGTCACCAGCGGCGCGGCTCGCCACTGCTTGCTGCGCGGAAACAGGTCGTTGGTGAAGGTGGCGTTCGGCCCGACGAACACGTCGTCGCCAAGTCGAACACCGTCCCACAGCTGCACGCCGCTCTTGACCGTGACGCGATCCCCGAGCACCACGTCGTTTTCGATGAACACGTGGTCACAGATGTTGCAATCCCGACCGATGGTCGCACCTGGAAGGACGTGGACGAAGGCCCAGATTCGGGTGTCGTCACCGACCCTGCGGCTCTCACAGATCGCCTGGGCATGCACGAACGGACTCATCGCGATTGTTCCGGACTGGGCCCGGCGGAGCGGCTGCGGCGGAGCGCGTGAACGAACACGGAACGAAAGAATAGGACGGTCGCCGGAACTCCCGCAATCGTCGCATGAGACAGAAGATGCCGTTGCTTCAAAGACCCGGATTCTCCCTGCGCATGCGGCCGCGTTGAAGGGGGCAGGCCAGATGGGGCGCGGGATGATCACCAAACCGACGTTTCCCCGCCACCACACCGCTCCGACGCGACGGGTTGTGCGGCAGCCGGGCCAGCCACGAAGATGGTTCACCCCTCCACGGCGAACCCCGCATGCCCGGACCCCTGCCCCGCATCGTCGTCGACCTCGAAAAGCTCCGGCACATCAACTGCGGGCTCGGCCGCTTCTCGCTGCACCTCGGCGAGTCACTGCTCGCGGAGGCTCCCGGCCGCTTCGAGCCGGTGTTCTTCCTCCCGCACGCCGCCGTGCGGCACTTTCCGCAGGGTGGCTTCGACGTCATAGCGATGCAACCGTGGCGGAAGGAGTCGGTGGTCGGTCTCGCTCGGCCGCTGCTGCGGCCGTTTCTCGGAGCGCCCACCGTCGATCTCTGGCACTCGACCAACCAGATGTCGAAGTATCTCCCGCTCGACGAACGGGTGCCGGTGGTGCTGACCATCCACGACCTCGCCTTTCTCCACGAACCCGCGCAGGCCGGTCACGACCGCCGGATCGAACGCAAGCTCGCCGACATCCAGACGCGGATCGACCGGGCCTGCGCGGTGGTCACGGATACGCACTACGTGGCCGACGACGTGAAGGCGCACCTGCGGCTCGGCGACCGCCCGGTTCACGTGGTGCACCTCGGCCTGCCAACGCCTCCCACCCCGGCCGCCATGCGGCCTGGCTTCGTGCCCGACGGCCCGTTTTTGCTCACGGTGGGCAACTGCCTCGCTCACAAGAACTTCCACGTGCTCCTCGAACTCCTGGAGCGGCTGCCTGAGCGGCGGCTCGTGATCGCCGGCAAAAAGGCGACACCCTACGGCGAGTTTCTCGAACGCGAGATCGCCCGCCGCGGCCTCGAGCCGCGGGCGATCATGCCCGGCGAGGTGTCGGACGCAGACCGCCAGTGGCTCTACGAGCACTGCGAAGGCTTCCTCTTTCCCTCGCTCTCGGAAGGCTTCGGCTTTCCCGTGCTCGAGGCGATGCAGGCCGGGGCGCCCGTGTTCGTGGCCCGCTCCACCTGCCTCCCCGAAATCACGGGCGACCACGGGTTCTATCTCGACCGTTTCGACGCGGAGGCGATGGCCGGTGTCTACCGGGCCGGCGTCGATACCCATCGCCGTTCCACCGGCTTCGCGGACAGGGCCCGGGCCCACGCGGCCGGCTACTCCTGGGCCGCGACGGCCCGTGGGTATGTGCAGGTCTACGAGGCCATCCTCCGCGGGACAAACCGCCCTCGCCGGGCCTGAAAATGGCATTCCGGCCACCGCGGCCCCTTGCTACCTTCCCCGCCGTTCCAGGGTCTGCAGTCAGCCCAAAACCGGGCCGGCCGACAGACGCGACCAACGACCAAGGACCAAGGAGGCTGCATGGATCGCCGCGCGCTCATCACCGGTGTCACCGGCCAGGACGGCTCGTATCTCGCCGAACTCCTCATCTCGAAGGGCTACGAGGTGCACGGCCTCCGCCGCCGCTCCAGCACCTTCGGCACGGGCCGCATCGAGCACCTGATCTTCGGCGAGCATCCGCAACTCCACCTGCACTACGGCGACCTCTCAGACGGCAACGGTCTCGTGCGGCTGATCCGCGAGATCAGGCCCCACGAGGTCTACAACCTCGCCGCCCAGAGCCACGTGCGGGTGAGCTTCGACCAGCCGGCCTACACCGCCGACGTCACGGCGGTGGGCACGCTGCGGCTCCTCGAGGCGATCCGCGACGTCCAGGACGACACGGGCCACGAGATCCGCTTCTACCAGGCCTCCAGTTCCGAGATGTACGGCAAGGTGGTGGAGACGCCGCAGAAGGAGACGACACCCTTCTACCCGCGGAGCCCCTACGGCGTGGCGAAGGTCTACGCCCACTGGATCACCGTCAACTACCGCGAGAGCTACGGGATCCACGGCTCGTGCGGCATCCTCTTCAACCACGAGAGCCCGCGCCGCGGCGAGACCTTCGTGACGCGGAAGATCACCCGCGCCGCCACCCGCATCAAGCTCGGCCTCCAGCAGAAGCTCCACCTCGGCAACCTCGACGCCCAGCGCGACTGGGGCTTTGCCGGCGACTACGTCGAGGCGATGTGGCGGATGCTCCAGCAGGATCAGCCCGACGACTACGTGATCGCAATGAACGAGCTCTACTCTGTCCGCGACTTCTGCGAGAAGACCTTCTCGCGACTCGGCCTCGACTACCGCGACTTCGTGGAGATCGACCCGCGCTACTACCGTCCCGCGGAGGTCGACCTGCTCCTCGGCGACAGCACCAAGGCTCGCACGCGGCTCGGCTGGACGCCGCAGACGAGTTTCGAGCAGCTCGTCGACATGATGGTGGAGAACGACCTCGAACTGGCCCGGCAGGAATCGGTGCTCAAGGGACTGGCGACCACGACGAGGCGGGCGGCCTAGCGGCCGATCGACAGGGGGAACGCCATGATGATCTCGTATGCCCAGAACTTCGAGGACGTGGTGCTGCACCGCGTCTTCCACGGGGTGGCCAATGGCCGCTACATCGACATCGGGGGCTGGCACCCGACGCTCGACTCGGTCACGAAGCACTTCTACGACCACGGCTGGTCGGGCGTGAACGTGGAGCCCGTCGAGCGGTTTTACCAGGGCTTCGTCGCCGAACGGCCCCGTGACTGGAACCTCAACGCGTGCGTGGGGGCGGAGTCGGGCTCAGTCGAACTCCAGGAATGGGGCGACACCGGCCTCTCGACCATCCGCGAGGTCTTCGATCCCTCCGCGCTGACGCGACTCGGCTACTCCCGCACCACGCGGGTGGTGCCGATGACGACGCTCGCCGACATCACCCGGCAACTCGACGGTCAGGACGTGCAGTTCCTGAAGATCGACGTGGAGGGGGCCGAGCGAGACGTGATCCTCGGTGGCGAGTGGCGATCCTTCCGACCCCGGGTGATCGTCATCGAGGCGATCAAGCCGAAGCTGCCGGGCTCCGACCCATATTCGTTCGAGCCCGCCTGGCACGAGTGGGAGGGGCTGCTCTTCGCACACGGTTACGAGTTCGCACTCTTCGACGGGCTCAACCGCTTCTACTACCGCCGCGAGGAGCCCGCGCTCCGCGGGCCGCTCTCGTATCCGGCCAACGTGACCGACGAATTCCGGCTCGTTCACGGCCACTGCCTCATGAGCCCCGCCAGGGCCGCCTGACGTTTCCCGGAGCATCACGCGTGAGCATCTGGTACGACGTCACCGACCTGCGGGCCTGGGACCGGCCCTACCTGACCGGCATCCAGCGGACGACCGTCGGCATCCTCCGCGGCCTGCTCGAGCACGGCGTGGAGGTGCGGCTGGCCGCGTTCGACTCGAGACGAAGGTGCTTCGTGGCGGCGGGCCCCGACTCGCTGCCGCCCGTGGCCCGCGACCTGCTCTACAGTGATGCGGCGCCCGCCGCGGACTCCGAAACCGGGGCAGCGCCACCCGTACGAAAGCGCACCGGCCGCCGCATCCGCGAGGCGATCTTCGGCACCAGGCCGGCCGCCGACGAACTCCGCGTCGCCTTCCGCACGTGGCGAAAGGCGACCGGCGAACTGGCCCACCGCGTCCGCCGCTGGCTGCGCACGCGACGGTCGAAGCGCTCGCCGCCCCCGCTGCCCGCCCCCTGGTACACGGGGCTCGAGGCCGGCTCGACCAGGCCGCAGCCGACCGCGACACCGGACACCGCCGGCCCCTTCGCCGCGGGCGACACGCTTCTTTCGATGGGTGGCACGTGGCCCGTGAGCGGCCATGCCGAGGCCGTGGCGGCAACCCGGACGCGGGGCGTGACGATCGTGCGGATGATCTACGACCTCATTCCCGCCATCAAGCCGCAGTGGGTCTCCCCCACCGTCTGCCGCGAGTTCACCCACTGGACGCGCAGCATCCTCGAAAACTCGGATCACGTGCTCACGATCTCGGAGTTTTCGAAGCGGGAGATCCTCCGCTACTGCGACGAGTGCGGCTTCGTCGCTCCACCGCTTTCCGTCGTGCGGCTCGGCGACGTCATCGACGCGGTCCACGCCACGGAACCCCCGTCGCTGCCCCGGTTCGTGCCCTCGCGACCCTTCTTCGTGTGCGTCTCGACGCTCGACGTCCGCAAGAACCACCGGCTCCTCTACGACGCCTGGAGCCAGCTGGCCGCGGCCGATCCCTACACCTGCCCGGATCTCGTCTGCATCGGCACGAAGCATCTCCTCGTCGACGACCTGCTCCACGAGATCCGCCACGACCGGGCCGTCAATGGCCGCATCCACCTGCTCCACGACGTCAGCGACCGCGAACTCGCCTGGTACTACGCCGCCTGCACGGCCACGATCTATCCGTCTCGCTACGAGGGATGGGGGCTGCCGGTCGCCGAAAGCCTCGGCCACGGCAGGCTCTGCCTGGCGTCGAACGCCACGAGCATCCCCGAGATCGACGACGAGCTCCCCGTGTTCTTCGACCCGCTCGACGCGCACGAACTGGCCGGGCTCGTTCGCAGGGCGCTCGACGAGCCCGACTGGGTGAGCGACCGCGAGGAGGCGCTCCGCACCTCGTTCGTGCCCACACCGTGGTCGCACACCGCCGGGCAGGTGCTCGCCGCGGTCTGGCCGACCACGGACTCCATCCGCCAGGCGGCGTGAGCCCCGTTCGTTCGACCCCCGAGACCCAGCCATGAACCTGCGGCACATCGGCAAGCACCTGGAAAAGGCCTGGCTGCGGCCGCTGAGCCAACGGCTGCGGCGCCGGCTCGGCATGCCCCGGCTGTCCTGGTCGGGAAGCCGGGTGGCCGTGCTCGAGCAACGGGTCGACGAGCTCGAGTCGCTCGTCAGGGAACTGACCGGGCTGGCCTATCTTCGTCTCGACCGTGAGGCCGATCCCGATGCCGCGGTGGAGGCCGATCGGGCGGTCGCATGACGCTCCCGCACACGATCCTCGTCGATCTCCGCGCCGCCCAGTTCAACGGTGACCGGGGTATTCCCGCCTACCTGCAGAGCCTCTCCGCCGAACTCTGCCGCGGCTTTCCCGACCGCCGCTGGCTGCTGCTCCACGACACCACGCGGCCGCTCCCCACGCGGGCGGCGGAACTGGCCAGACACGCCACCTGGCACACGGCCGGCGAACTCGCCGCGGCCGGCGACCGGATCGACGCGGTGCTCACCGGCTGCTTCTTCCTGCCGGATCACGCCGCGACTCCGGAATGGCTGCTCCCCCGCTGGCTCTCGGCCCAGCGGCCGCGCCGGCTGGGCATCGTCTACGACCTCGTGCCCTGGCTCTTTCCCGACCGCTACCTGCGCGACACGCGGTCGAAGCACCGCTACGCGGCCTGCCTCCGCCTGCTCCGGGGCAGCGACCACCTCTTCGGCATCAGCCGCTCCACCTGCCACGACACCGTGCGGCATGCGGCAATGGATCCCGCACGGGTGCACTGCATCTACGGCGACATCGACCACCATAAGCGGGCGCTGATGGAGCGGCCGATGTCCGACTCAGCGACGGTGCCCGCTCGGCACGGGCTCGTCCGCCCCTACTGCATGTATGTGGGGGGCGACGACTGGCGGAAGAATCTCGAGGGCATGGTGCGGGGATTCGCCCGCTTTCACCGCTCGCATCCCGACCACCAGCTGGCGATCGTCTGCACGCTCTCGCCAGACCGGGTCGGGACGCTCACCCGGCTCGCCGCCGACCTCGGGCTGCCAGCCGGGGCCGTCGTCTGCACCGGCTACGTCTCCACCGAGGATCTCGTGGGCCTGATGCAGCAGGCGACGATGATGGTCTATCCCTCGCTCTACGAAGGACTCGGGCTGCCGGTGCTCGAGGCTTACGGCTGCAACCTGCCCGCCGTGGGGGCGGCGACCTCGTCGGTGGGCGAACTGGTGATCCCCGAGCTCGCCTTCGACCCGGCAGATCCCGACGCGATGGCGACGGCGATGGGCCGCATCGTCACCGAACCCGCTCTCGCCGCCGCCTCGCGGGCGTTCGGCCAGCGGCTGCTCGGCACGCTCGGCTGGCCATCGGCCGCAGCCGAGGTGATGCGCCGGCTCGACGGCACCATCCGCACCATTCCAAAGCCTGCTCCCCGGCGGCTGGCGGTGGTCGCCGCCCTGCCACCCGTGAAGACCGCCATTGCCCGCTACACCGTGCGCCACCTGCAGCCCGCCGGATGGCGCACGACCTTCTTCGACGCCAACCGCCGCCCGACGATCGCCACCCCCGCAGGGCTGAGACCGTCGACACGGGTGCTCCCGGCCGAGTTGCTGCGGACCGCCCTCGACCGCACCCCGCCCGCGGCAGTGATCCACGTGCTGGGCAACTCCATGCATCACGCGAAGGTGCTCGAGGCGATCATGCGGTCGCGAGGCACCGGTGTTCGTCGTCTCGCCTATCTCCACGAGGCCAACCTCAAGGCCGCCTTCCGCGGCTGGCTGGGGTTCGAGCTCGAGCGGCTGCCGGCGGCCGAGCCGGCGGCGGATGTCCCCGAGTGGATCCGCCGGGCCTTCGATGCCACGCCCGACATCGGCCGCTGCCTGCGGTTTCTCGCCGAACGCACCGATCTCGACGGCCTGATCGTCAACTCCGCTGCCTGCCGCGACCTCGTGCGGGCCGCGATCGGCCCGCTTGCCGATCGCTGGACGATCGACGTGGCCATGCTTCCGATCGAACGCGAGCACCAGGCTGCCGCGCCTCCCGTCGATGAGCACACGCCCCTGGTGGTGGGCACCTTCGGGATCGCCAGCGACGGCAAGCGGCTCGACGGCGTGGCCGAGGCCGTGAGGCTCCTCGCGCGGCGGCGACCCGCCCGCCTCCTGATCGCCGGCTGGCAGGCGGCGAGGCACTGCCGCCATGCCGGGCTCGACCGGCTGCCGGGCGTGGAGGTGCACGACTCCCCCGACGACGACACCCTGCTCGGCCTGATGCGGCAGGTGCACGTAGCGGTGCAGCTGCGCGACGTGACCCACGGGGAATCGTCGGGAGCCGTGGCCCACCTGCTCGCCCTCGGCAGGCAGGTGGTGGTGACCGGCCAGGGGAGTTTCACGGAGTTGCCGGCCGACCTCGTGACGCAGGTTCCCATCGGCTGCACGCCCGCCGCGCTCGCCACTGCGATCGACACCGCGGCACGCCGCAGCCTCGATGCAGCCGTGATCGACGAGGCACTCGCCCCGTTCTCACCGGCGGCCTTCGAGGCCCGGCTCGACGCGATCCTCGCCGCCGCCTGACGGCCGGCTCACCACCGCCGCCGAAGCCGGTCGTCGACCGAGGGCCTGCGGAGCACGATCATCGGATCGGCCTCCGCCCGCACCGGCGCCATGCTCATGGGCTTGGCCAGGATCATGCCGGCCACGAAGCCGGCGATGTGGGCGGAGTAGGCCACGCCGCCGCCGCTTCCCTGGTCGAAGAAGCCGCTCACGATCTGAAACAGAAACCAGACGCCGACCGCCACGTAGCCGGGCACGTCGACCATCATCCGCATCACGATCACGCTCACCCGCCGCTGGGCATGGAGCACGAGGTAGGCGCCGAGCACGCCCGAGATTGCCCCCGAGGCCCCGAGGCAGGGCGTGAGCGACGCCTCGCCGGAGGCATTGAGGGCCACGAAGGCGAGCGACGCAGCGATGCCCGACACCAGGTAGAAGACGAGGTATTTCACGTGGCCCATGTCGTCTTCGATGTTGTCGCCGAAGATCCACAAAAACCACATGTTGCCCAGCAGATGCATGATGCTGCCGTGCATGAAGATGGCGGTGAAGAGCGTCATCCACGGCGGCACGGGCGTCTTCTGCAGCCCCGGATCATCCACCTGAAAATCCCCCTGCGGTGTATGGACCGTCTTCCGCGACGGCGGGGTCTCGATGTCGCGGCCGGTGATGATCTCCCGAGGCACCTGCACGTAGGCCATCGTGAAGGCCTCGTTGGCCCCCATGCCCTGGAGCACCACGAACACGAACACGTTGGCCGCGATCAGCGCGATCGTGACGAACGGAAACGTGCGGCGGTCGGAGTTGTCGTCGCCGACGGGAAAGACCATGCGTGGGGCTCCGGAATGCTGCGGGAAGACCCCGCAAGAATACCCCGAACCGCCCTGCGCAAATCACTCTTCGACGTGGCAGCCTGAACGGCGTAGGCGAGGGGGTCGGCGAACGCTCGCGGAGCCTGGGGCGTATCCTCGCCCCGGCGACGAGACTTTTGCCGCCCCCGAGCCGGCGGTCACCGCGTGAAGCGGTGCACCATCACGTGGCGGTAGGTCTGCCCGGGGTCGAGCCGGGCCGTGGGCCAGTCGGCATGGTGGACGCTGTCGGGATACTTCTGTGTCTCGAGGCAGAGGCCGCCGTTGCGGACATAGTTCGCGTCTCCCTTGCCCGTGAGCGTGCCGTCGAGGAAGCCGCCCATGTAGACCTGCACGCCCGGCTGGTCGGAGAGCACCTCGAGCGTGCGACCGCTCGCCGGGTCCCGAAACGTCGCCGCCGTTCGCAGCGTGCCGTCGGGCTTCCAGCCGCGAACGACATAGCAGTGGTCGACGCCCCGTGGGCTGTCGGGGCCGGCGTCGGGCGGCAGCGTCTCGATCGCCGCCCCGCACCTGCCCCACGGCCGCCGCTCGGGCCGGAAGTCGAACGGCGTGCCCTCGACCGGCGCGAATGCTCCCGTGGGGATGCTACCGGCGTCGACCGGCAGGTAGCGATCGGCCTTCACGGCCAGTTCGTGGCCGGCGATCGAGCCCGACCCGTGCCCCGCGAGATTCCAGTAGGCGTGGTTGACGAGGTTCACGATCGTGGGAGCGTCGGTGGTGGCCGACATCTCCACGATCAGCTCCCCGGTCGGCGTGAGCGTGTAGACGGCCTTTGCCGTCATGCGGCCCGGATAGCCCTCGTCGCCGTCGGGCGAGACGAGCTCGAACTCCACCGCCGGGCCGCGCGGGGTGGATCGCGGCGTGCCCTTCCAGAGCTGCTTGTCGAAGCCCCGGTCGCCGCCATGGAGGTGGTTGGCGCCGTTGTTGGTGGCGAGCGCATATGCCTTGCCGTCGAGCTCGAAGCGGCCGGCCGCGATGCGGTTGGAGTAGCGGCCGCAGATCGCCCCGAAATACGGATGGCCTCGCAGGTAGCCCTCGAGCGTGTCGAAGCCGAGCACGACGTCGACCGGCTCGCCGGCAACGCCCTCCCGCGGCGGCACGAGGAAACTCGTGAGGATGGCGCCGTAGTCGGTGAGCGTTGCCCGCCAGCCGCCCGGCACCTCGAGCGTGTAGAGGTGGGCCTCACGGCCGTCGGCAAGCCTGCCGAACGAACGCACGGCGGGCACGATGGTGGCGGTGTTCACGGGAGTGGCTCCGGGTGCTGCCGCCACGGTTGCCGCGAGACCGGCGAGGACGACGATCGCCGCGACCGCGGCGTGACAACGAACGACTGCGCGCATGGTACCTCGCCCCCTGCCCGATCACGCCTGCTGCGACTTGCCCGAGGCCCGCTGCTTCGCCGCGCCGGCCTCCTCCTGCTTCATCGCGATCCAGCCATCGACGCTCCACGGACCGCCGCCGAACGCGGCCAGCGAGAGGAGGCCGCCGCAGATCGCGAGGTTCTTCATGAACTGGATCGTCTGGAGCTGCCGCTGACCGGGATCGACGACCGCCCAGAAGTCGTGGAAGTAGAACGTGGCTGCCGCGATGAAGACGAGCAGGAACATGGAACCGGTTCGCGTCCAGGCGCCGAGGATCAGCGAGATGCAGCCGATGAGCAGCAGGCCGATCGCGCCGAACAGCGCGAACTTCGGGTTGGGCACGCCCTCCTGCTGCATGTAGGCGGCCGTCGAGGAGAACTGCAGGATCTTGTTGACGACGGCGCTGGCGAATACGGCCGCGAGCAAGAGCCGCGCGAGCAGCGTCACCGCTCCCTGCACCACATCTTCAAGCTGCTGCATGGCATCACTCCTTCGGCCGGCCCATCACCAGGGAAATCGTCGCCCCGCGGCGGCGGCGGGGCAAGGGCGAAAACCGCGACGTCAGGCCGGTTCGTCGCGGGTCACGCAGTGGATGCCGCCCCGGCCACGAACCACCGCGCGGCAGTCGAAGGGCGCGATCCGCCGGCCCGGGAAGCAGGCGGCGAGGGTTTTCAGGGCCGGTTCGTCGGTCGGCCCCCCGAACACGGGCACCACGACGAGGCCGTTGGCCACGTAAAAGTTGAGATGGCTCGCCGGCAACTGCACGCCCTCGAAGGCGAATCGGGCCGGGATGTCGATCGGCACCAGTTCCAGTCGCCGGCCACGGGCATCGGTCGCCTCGGCGAGCAGCGCGAGGTTGGCCTCGAGCGAGGCGTGATTCGGATCGAGCGGGTCGGGCTGGCGGGCGACGACGACGCGGCCGGGGGCCACGAACCTGGCGAGCTGGTCGACATGGCCGTCGGTGTCGTCGCCGGCGAGTTCCCCGCCGATCCACACCACCCGGTCGATTGCCAGCCAGCGACACAGCGCCTCCTCCATGGCCCCGCGGTCGAGGCCGGGATTGCGGCGCGGGTCGACCACACACCGCTCGTTGGCCAGCAGCGTGCCGTCGCCGTCGGTCTCGATCGCGCCCCCCTCGAGCACGATCCCGGGCTCGTCGGCCGCGAGGCCGAGGTGGCGGGCGATCCCCCGCGACACGGCGGCATCCGCATCCCAGGGCGGATACTTGCCCCCCCAGGCGTTCCAGTTCCAGCAGACCGCGCGGAGCCGGTCGCCGGGGGCACCGCCGCGGGGCGTGAGGAACACCGGCCCCGTGTCGCGGATCCACGAATCGCTGGTGGGGATCTCGACAAACGACACCGCGGCAACGTCGGCCAGCAGGCGGCGGGGCTCCGCGAGCACCTCGGCCGAACCCACGATCCGCACTGGCTCATGCGCCGCGACGAGCCGCGCGAGCGCCGCGAACACCGGCGGGATGTCGGCGAACGGACCAAGAAACGTGGCCGTGCGGTGCGGCCACGCCAGCCACGTGGCGGCGTGCGGCTCCCACTCGGCCGGCAGCCTGAAGGCGGTCATGCGTCACCCGCCCCAGCGGCCGAGAAGGCCGGCATAGGCGTCGATCCGCCGATCGCGGAAGAACGGCCAGCGGGTTCGCGACCACTCGATGCGATCGAGATCGCAGTCGACCACGGCCGTGAGCGGCTCGTCGTGCGCCGCCTTGAGCAGGCAGTCGCCGTTGGGGGCATAGACCACGCTCGCGCCCCAGAACCGCAGGCTGACCTCGCGGCCGGTGCGGTTGACGGCCACCACGAACACGCCGTTGGCGATCGCGTGGCTGCGGAGCATCGTGTCCCACGATTCATACTGCTCGCGGTGCAGCGGCTCCTCGCCGTCGAGCCAGCCGATCGCCGTGGGGTAGAAGAGCGACTGGGCCCCGGCGAGCGCCGTGAGCCGCGCGGCCTCGGGATACCACTGGTCCCAGCAGACGAGCGGCCCCACCGCCAGCCGGCTCGTGGCCACGCTCATGAAGCCCGTGTCGCCCGGGGCGAAGTAGAACTTCTCGTAGTAGTGCGGGTCGTCGGGGATGTGCATCTTGCGGTAGATGCCGGCCGTCGAGCCGTCGGCGTCGAAGATCACCGCCGTGTTGTGGAAGAGCCCGGCCGCCCGCCGCTCGAACACGCTGCCCACGAGCACCACGCCGTGCTCCCGCGCCGCCTTCGCGAGCCGCTCCGTGAGCGGTCCCGGCACCGCCTCGGCCTCCGCAAACCGGCCGTGCTCCTCGGCCTGGCAGGGATACTCACCGGCGAACAGTTCCTGGAGGCAGACGACGTGTGCGCCCTGCCGCGCCGCGGCGGCGATCCCGGCGATCGCCTGGGCCACGTTGGCCTCACGATCGCCGGTGCAGGCCGACTGCACGAGGCCGATCCTCACCACTCCGGTCGCGGGCGATCGCGGCGTCGCTGCTCGCCCGCTCGCCGTCATCAGGCCACCGCCTCGGCGCCGGCCTGCAGCCGCGCGGCCGGCACCGGGAACTGCTCGGCGAGTTCGGCCACCTCGCGACGGGTCGTCTCGACCACGGCCGCATCCCCAGGGCTCTTGAGCGCGCGGAGGATCCAAGTGGCGATCCGCCCCATCTCGTCGATGCCCATGCCACGGGTGGTGAGCGCGGGCGTGCCGAGCCGGATGCCGGAGGGATCCATCGGCTTCCGCTCGTCGTAGGGGATCATGTTCTTGTTGCAGGTGATGCCGCAGCGGTCGAGCGTCTCCTCCGCGAGCTTGCCGCCGATGCCCAGTGGCGTGACGTCGACGAGCATGAGGTGGTTGTCGGTGCCGCCGCTGACGAGCTTCACGCCGCCGGCGGCGAGGGCCTCGGCGAGCGCCCTGGCATTCGCTACCACCTGCTTCGCGTAGGCCTTGAACTCGGGCCTGATCGCCTCGGCGAAGGCCACGGCCTTGCCGGCGATCACGTGCATGAGCGGGCCACCCTGCTGGCCGGGGAACACCGAGCGGTCGAGCGACTTGGCATTCTCGGCCCGGCACATCGCGATGCCCCCGCGGGGGCCACGAAGCGTCTTGTGGGTGGTGCTCGTCACGAAGTCGGCCACGGGCACCGGGTTGTCATGGATGCCGGCGGCCACGAGCCCCGCGTAGTGGGCCATGTCGACCATCAGCTTGGCCCCCACCTCGCGGGCGATCTCGGCGAACCGGCCGTGCGGGATCTCCCGCGGATACGCGCTGGCGCCGGCCACGATCAGCTTCGGCCTGTGCTCGCGGGCGAGCCGTGCGATCTGGTCGAAATCGAGCCGCTGGTCGTCGCGGCGCACGCCGTAGTGCACGAACCGGTAGAGCACGCCCGAGGCATTCAGCTTCATGCCGTGCGTGAGGTGGCCGCCGTGGGCGAGGTCGAAGGCGAGCACCGTGTCGCCCGGCGCGATCGCCGTCATGTAGACGGCCGCATTCGCCTGGCTGCCGGAATGGGGCTGCACGTTGACATGCTCGGCGCCGAAGAGGCTCTTGAGCCGCTCGCGGGCGAGATCCTCCACCTTGTCGACGAACTCGCAGCCGCCGTAGTAGCGGTGGCCGGGGTAGCCCTCGGCGTATTTATTGGTGAGCACGCTGCCCACGGCCTGCATCACGGCCGGGCTCGTGAAGTTCTCGCTGGCGATCATCTCGAGGCCGTCCTGCTGACGGACCTGCTCGGCGGCGATCGCCGCCCAGACGTCGGGATCCTCGAGTTCCACGAAATTGGGGGTGCCGTTCACGACGCGGGCTCCGGAGTCGCGGGCCGCGTCGCGGCCCCACGAAAACCCGATTGTGGAAGCCGCCCGGACCACCGTCAACGAACAGGCCCCGCGACCGCCAAGGCCGGCCGTTCCCGCCCGCCTTGCCCCGGCGCCGGGCCCGCGGGCCGCAAGGTCGACGCCGCTTGCGCCGGGTGGGGCGGGGTCGGTTCCGGTGCGGGAAACTTCAACAGTCGCCCGCGTCGTGTCGAAAAAACCCGTCGTGCGGCTCGTGCACGTCGTGACGGCCGCGGCACTCGCAGGGGGGATCGAGCCGATGGAAGCGCACACCGGGTCTCGGGGATGGATGGGCGTGGTGGCGGTGCTCGGCGTGGCCGCGTGGGCCGCGGTCCTGCCGGCCGACGCCCGCGGCGGCTGGGGCGACTGGTTCGTGGACGGCCCGGGGCAGCCGGCCGAGGCCTGCGAGTCCTACGCGCTCGTCGAGGCGCTGGCGATGCAGCGCGCCCCCGGACCCGGCGGCCCGCTCGCGATCGACACCGACACCCAACTGCCGGTGATCTCGGCCGATGAGCTCCAATTCGCGATGGCGCCGGGCCTGCGCGTGCTCTACGGTCGCCACGGCCCCGGCGGCCTCGGGTGGGAGGTGGGGTACGTCGGCGTCTACGGCATGGTGGCCGACAGCGTCGTCAGCGGCACCGGCAACCTCGAGATCGCCCCCTTCCTGGGCGACGGCGTCACCGGCTTCCGCGACGCGACGCTCGCGGCGGCGAAGTACACCTCGGCCTTCGACAGCGTCGAGGCCAACGTGCTGCTCA
>JBJTDZ010000065.1:0-5900 GCA_046092585.1 Pirellulales bacterium
ATAGGCACTGCGTCGATCGAGCGGATCCGGCCCGACAGTGAAGTCCTCCGGCACATGGGACAGATCCGGCGGCTGACGGCCGTAGACGGCACCAGAACTCGTGAACAGCATGCGGGACACTCGCTCCTCGCGAGCCAGCCTCAGCACACGCCGCGTGCCGTCAACGCAGACATCGAACATCGCCTGCGGATCGCTCGCGCTGAGATTCGTGGTGGATTCCGTGGCCGCGTGGATCACGTGGGTGACCGGGCCGGCTGGATACGGAAAGTCGCGTACGTCGCCCGTGATCCACGTGACGGCCTCATCGTGGGCAAGATGCGGTGCCTTCCGGGCGAAGGCTGAAGGATCCCGTGACAGCGCGAGAATCCGGAGGCCGAGTGAGCACTCCCGATTTGCTGCGAGCAGCGTTTCCAAGAGCCAGATGCCGAAGAAGCCGGTGGCGCCCGTGATGAAGACACTGGCCCCCTTCAGCTCAGGCCACAGCGATTGCGTGCGCGACAGCACGCCGCGGATGTCTTCGGCGATGATAGGGTGGGTAGACATGGCCGCGAGGATGACCGGGGCGGACAGCGGAGGGCAGCCCTACTTGTTGGCGAATCGTGCAATCGTTTCGATCACGTGGTCGATGTGGGCATTGGTCAGGCCCGGATAGACGCCAAGCCAGAGCGTGTGCCGCATGATGTAGTCAGCGCCCGGTAGGTCGCCCGCCACCCGCTGTGGCTTGCCGTGGTAGGCCGGCTGGCGAAGGAGGTTGCCGCCGAAGAGCTGCCGCGTGCCGATCTTGTGCTCGTCGAGATGCCGCACCAGATCGCGGCGGGTGAAACTCGCCGTCGGCCGCACGGAGAGCGGGAATCCGAACCAGCTCGGCTCCGACCCCGGCGTGGCGTCTGGGAGCACGAAAAAATCCTCGAGCGGGGCGAGGCCCGCGCGAAGCCGGGCGAAGTTTCTGCGGCGGGCCGCGATGAAGCCGTCGAGCTTGTCGAGTTGGGCAACGCCCACGGCCGCCTGCATGTCGGTGAGCTTGAGGTTGTAGCCGATGTGGGAATAGATGTATTTGTGGTCGTAGCCGTGCGGCAGGTCGCCGAGTTGCCAGTCGAACCGCTTGCCGCAGGTGTCGTCGTGGCCCGGCTCGCACCAGCAGTCGCGGCCCCAGTCGCGGAAGCTCTCGACGAGCTTTTCGAGCTTCGGGGAGTCGGTGAACACGATGCCCCCCTCCCCCATCGTCATGTGGTGGGCGGGATAGAAACTGCACGTGGCCACGTCGCCGAACTGGCCGACGTGCCTGCCACCAAACGTGGCCCCGAGCGCGTCGCAGCAGTCCTCCACGAGCCAGAGATCGTGCCGCCTGCAGAAATCAGCCACGGCCGCGCAGTCGAAGGGATTGCCGAGGGTGTGGGCGAGCATCACCGCCCGGGTGCGGTCGCTAATGGCCGCTTCGAGGCGATTCACGTCGACGTTGTACGTAGCCCGCGCCTCGGGATGCTCGACATCCACGAACACCGGCACCAGGTTGTTTTGCAGGATCGGGTTCACGGTCGTGGGAAAGCCCGCCGCCACCGTGATCACCTCGTCGCCCGGCTTCAGTTGCTCGTCGAGGAGCTTGTGCGACGTGAGAGCCGTGAGGGCGAGCAGATTCGCGCTCGAACCTGAGTTCACGAGGCTCGCGGACCGCGTGCCCACCCTCGCGGCGAACCGCTTTTCGAACTCCTCCGCGAACCGGCCGGTCGTGAGCCAGAAGTCGAGCGAGCTGTCGACGAGATGCTCCACCTCCATCTTGTCGAACACACGACCCGCCACCGGTACCGCCTGCCCGGGCTGAAACGGCCGTTCCGAAAACGCCAGCCGGCAATACTCCGCCACGAGCGCCCGGATCTCGTCGCGAACCTGATCGGCAGTGCGAACGGCTGGTGAGGAACTCATGCGACCGAGGCGTCCTGTTTCGTGGCGATGGTTTCGTACGTGGCAATCTCGGCTTCGCAGAGCGAGCGGGCCGACCGGGGATCCGCCTGGAACGCCCGAAACCACGCGGCAGTCTGGCGGATGGTGTCACGGGCTGACAGACGGGGTGCCCACGCCAGTTCGCTGGCTGCCTTGTCGATCGCCAGCCGCAGGACGTGCGTCTCGATCGGGGCCCGGGGATCCTGGCGGTCTTCCCACGAGCCCGAGCCCCAGGCGTCGATGAAGATTTCGGCGAGTTCTCGGACGGTGATGGTGTCGCCGGCGGCAGGCCCGAAGTTCCAGCCCGTGCACCACCGGGGCCCAGGCGTGGCCAGCATCGCGTCGGCGAGCGCCAGATAGCCCGAAAGCGGCTCAAGAACGTGCTGCCAGGGACGGATCGCCGCGGGGTTGCGGATCGGCACGGATAGCCCCGCGACGAGGTGGCGGACGATGTCGGTCACGATGCGATCCTCGGCCCAGTCGCCGCCGCCGATCACGTTGCCAGCCCGCACGGTGGCCAGTTGCACGCCATGCTCGGCGAGCCGCTCCGTCGGGAAGTAACTGCGGCGATAGGCGGCTGCCACGAGCTCTGCGGCTCCCTTGCTCGCACTATAGGGATCCCGGCCCCCCATCGAATCGGCTTCATCGTGCGGCCGGCCGTCGTCGTGCGGCTCATAGCACTTGTCGCTCGTGACCACGACCACGGCGCATGGCTTCTCGATCGCACGCACCGCGTCGAGCACCGATGCCGTGCCGACCACGTTCGTCGAAAACGTCTCCAGGGGCTCTCGGTGGGAGAGCCGCACGAGCGGCTGAGCCGCAAGGTGCAAGACCACATCCGGCGCAGCCGCCTGCATCGCCACCGCGAGGCGACTCGCATCGCGAATATCGGCCTCGTGGTGGCTCTCGACGAGATCCCGCACCGCCGCGGCCTCAAAGAGCGAGGGCGTCGTGGGCGGCGCCAGCGAATACCCCGTGACCCTCGTGCCGAGCCGATGCAGCAGCATCACGAGCCACGAGCCCTTGAAGCCCGTGTGCCCTGTGACAAAGACACGCCTGCCACGGAGGCCTTCCCCGAGCGCCATCACCACACCTTCCAGGCGGCGTCGCCGTCTTTCCAGAGCTCGTTGACGTGAAGGAAGTCACGATACGTATCGACGGGAAAGAAAAAGCCGGGGTGTTTGTACGCCATCAACTGGCCTTCGGCCGCAAGCGATTCGAGTGGCTCTTTTTCGAGAATCTCTTGCGCGCCGCCGTTGAGATAGTCAAAGATGCGGCGATTGAACACAAAGAACCCCGCACTCACCCACCCCTCCACCTTTGGTTTTTCGGAGAAACTAGTCACCTGTGAACGTGTGTCGATCATCGCCATCCCAAACCGGGAGACGGGCTGCACCGTCGTGACGGTGGCAAGCTTCCCGTGCGAATGGTGGAAGGCGAGGAGCTTCTTGATGTCCACATCGGACAGTCCATCGCCGTAGGTGACCATGAAGGTGTCGCCCTTGACGTATTGCGCCACTCGCTTGACACGGCCACCGGTGTTGGCGTCGGTGCCCGTGTCGGCGAGCGTCACCTCGAAGTCGAACGGCTCCTGATTGCCGTGGTACCACACCTGCCGCCGGCCGCCGACCGCCACGGTGCAATCCTGCGTCATCGCCTCGTAGTTGAGGAAGTAGTCCTTGATCATGCTCCCCTTGTAGCCGAGGCAGAGCACGAACCGGTTGAGGCCGTGGTGGCCGAAGAGCCGCATGATGTGCCAGAGGAGCGGCCGCTGCCCCACTTCCACCATCGGCTTGGGCCGGTATTCGGTCTCCTCCCGCATCCGCGCGCCCTGACCGCCGCAGAGAATCACCACGTCCATGATCGACCAACCTCTGAAGGGACTGCCGCGGCTTGCGAGACCGAAACCGCGATCCTCTTTAGCGTACCAGCGGCCCGAAAGGCCTGCCGGGCAGGGACTTCGCCGCGGCATCACCCAGAGCCAACGGCCACACCTTCGACCCCAAGCCGCTCACGCCGGTCGAATGCCGCCCTCACATGGCCGCCTGGCCGAGCACCTTCCGCAGGGCCGTCATCGCGATCTCGCCGAACTGCCGCGGCGGCACCCGCCAGAGCGCGGGATTATGGAGCTCCACCGCCACCGCGCCCTCGTAGCCGATCTCGCGGAGCCGCCCCACGAGGTCGTCGGGTGGCGACGCCCCCTCGCCGGGCAGGATGCGGTCGGCATCGACCGCCATCTCGCGGGGCACGTCGGTGATATCGGAGAGCTGCACGTGGGCGAGGTTGTCCCGCGTGAGCAGCCACAGGTCGAGCGGCTTGCTCGGCCCCACGGTGTAGTGAAACCAATCGAGACACAGGCCGAGCGCCGGCGAGCCCACCTGCTCCACCACCGCCACCGCCGACTGCAGGTTGTTGGGAAAACTCGCCCGGGCGTCGAACTCGAGCGCCAGCCGTATTCCGGCATCCGCCGCCCGCGCGGCAGCCTCCGTGAGGCTCACGGAGAGCCTGCCCAGATCCTCCGCGGCCAGCGGCCCGAAGGCATCTCCCGCCACGACGAGCACCGGGATCCCGAGATCCCGGCAGAGCGTGAGCCGTTCCCCGAAGTGCCGCCAATGCTCGCGGCGGGCGTCACCCTGGCTCGTGAGCAGGCCTCCCTGGAAGCTCGCCGCCACCGGCGTGATCCCGTGCCGCTCCAGTCGCTCGCGCAGCGCATCGAGGCCGTGCTCCTTGACGAAGGCATCGGCATGGCCGAGCCAGAGATCGACCGCGTCGACATGACCGGCGGCATACTCCTCGAGCACCGTCGCCAGCGGCGCCTCGAGCGAGCAGACGGTGGCGAGCGCGGGCCTCATGCCAGCTTGTCGCGGAGAAGGTCGACCACCTCGGCGATCGGCACCCGCGACTGGACGAGCGTGTCGCGGTCGCGGAGCGTGACCGATTTGTCGGTGAGTGTCTGCCCGTCGATCGTGAGGCACCATGGCGTGCCCGCCTCGTCCTGCCGGGCATAGCGGCGCCCCACCGAGCCCTTCTCGTCATACTGGCAGGCCATGTGGGGCTTGAGCGCACGGTAGAGGTCGATCGCCACCTCGGGCATGCCGTCCTTCTTGACGAGCGGCAGGATCGCGGCCTTCACCGGGGCGAGCCGAGGGTGGAACTTCATCACCGTGCGGCTGCGGGGCTTGCCGTCCTCGTCGGGCACCTCGTCTTCGTGGTAGGCGTCGCAGAGGAAGGCGAGCGTGGCCCGGTCGGCGCCGGCCGACGGCTCGATGACGTGCGGCACGAACCGCTCGCGGGAGATGTCGTCGAAGTAGGAGAGATCCTTGCCGCTCCCCCTGTGCCGAGGCTTGCCATCGGGGCCGGTTTCGACGACCAGCTCGCCGTCCTTGCGGACAAGCTTGCCCTCCATGTGGCTGCGGAGGTCGAAGTCGCCGCGGTGGGCGATGCCCTCGAGCTCGCCGAACTCGCCCTCGGCGAGAAACGGAAACGCATACTCGATGTCGGCAGTGCCCACCGAGTAGTGCGAGAGCTCGTCCTTGCCGTGCTCGCGGAGCTGGAGCCGCCCTTCCGTGAGGCCGAGGCCGAGATACCACCTCCAGCGGCGGTCGCGCCAGAAGCGGTACCACTCGGCCGAGTCGGCCGGCTTGCAGAAGAACTCGATCTCCATCTGCTCGAACTCGCGCGACCGAAACGTGAAGTTCCGCGGCGTGATCTCGTTGCGGAAGCTCTTGCCCACCTGGGCGATGCCGAAGGGCACCCGCACCCGCGACGTGTCGAGCACGTTCGTGAAGTTGACGAAGATGCCCTGGGCCGTCTCCGGACGAAGAAACGCGCGGTCGTCGTCGTCGCCAGCGAGGGCGCCGATTCGCGTCTCGAACATCAGGTTGAACTCACGGGGCTCGGTGAGCGAGCCCGGGGCCGCCGCATCGGGGCCGAGCGCGTCGGTGAAGGCCACGGTGCCGGCG
>JBJTDZ010000066.1:0-12707 GCA_046092585.1 Pirellulales bacterium
CTGCGCTTCGCCATCCTGGCTGCGCTTGCTCCCATAGCCCGGCTCCCGGGGCACCGGCAGCCCCTCGCTGAGTCCAACACTCAACGGCGCAGCAGCGAACCCCACGGGCACGTGAGGCCGTGGCTGCGCCGGCACAGGCTCCTTGCGTGAAGCGATGAAGACCTCGAGTTCCTTGAGGCTGGCGAGGCCGATGAGCTCGTACCACACCATCTGATCCATCGCCCTGTTCGGCTTCTCGCCCGTGTAGATCAGGATCAGCATGCAGACGATCATGGCGCAGTACGCCTGAATCTCCACGCCGTTGTGCTTGCCGGAAAGCAGATGCCGACAACCGAGCAGTTGCTTGAACGTGCGAAAGAACATCTCGATGATCCACCGCCGGCGCTCCATCTCGGCGATGAGTTCCGCCGGCGTGGCGTCGATCCGCACGGCCCTGCCGCTGAGCACCTCGAAGTGGGTGTGCAGCCGATAGGCCGAGAGATGCTTGCCTCCGGCCTTCGGCGTCCACGCGAGCTCCGCCACCCGCTTCATGGTCTCGAGAACCGTCCCGTCCACGGCCGTGATCCGCTGGCGAACAGCCGCGAACTGCGAGCTCGGCTTGCTCCGGATTGTGTGGCCGAGCTCCGCTGCAATCTCCTTGAGCAACGCAGGGTCAAAAATCGCCACCGATTCAGAGAGTGAACCCAGCGACGCCCGGCCGGCCAGCGCGCAACTCATCTCAGCCTGTGCGGGCTACCTGGCTTCTGGTGCGCAAATCCCGTGCCGAACAGGATTGCCCGGAGGGCCGCAGCGAACGGCCGGCGACGGGCACGGGCAGCCCCGAGCCCGCGTCACCACGAGACGCAGTCCCCATCGCTTACGCGATTGGGCTTCCAGGAAAGCCACACGGCCTCGCGGCACCCACGCGATTGGGCTTTCCGCGGGGACGTGAACTCACGAAGCCCCCCGGCGACGAGCGTGTCCTCCGAGGGGCGGTTTTCAGCGCAGTGAGCCGGGAAATCACCGCCCTGCACGCTACAATCCCTGCATGGACTGCAAGCACATCCGCAACTTCTCGATCATCGCCCACATCGACCACGGCAAGAGCACGCTGGCCGACCGCCTGCTGGAGTCCACCGGAACGGTGGAAAAGCGGCAGCTCAAGGAGCAGATGCTCGACGACATGGAGCTCGAGCGGCAGCGGGGGATCACGATCAAGGCCCGGGCCGTGCGGATGGAATACCGGCACAAGGGCGAACTCTACGAGCTCAACCTGATCGACACGCCGGGCCACGTCGACTTCCACTACGAGGTGTCGCGGAGCCTGGCCTGCTGCGAGGGGGCCCTGCTCCTCGTCGACGCCTTCCAGGGGGTCGAGGCCCAGACGGTGGCCAACGCCTATGCCGCCATCAACCTCGATCTGGCGATCGTGCCGGTGATCAACAAGGTCGACCTCGTGCATGCGCGGGTCGACGAGGTGCTCCGGGAGATGGAGCAGAGCCTGGCGGTCGACTCCGCCGAGGTGATCAAGGCCAGCGCCAAGACAGGTATCGGCATCGAGGAACTCCTCGCCGCGATCATCGAGCGGATCCCGCCTCCCCAGGGGGATCCCGACGCCACCCTGCGGGCGATGATCTTCGACAGCCACTACGACAGCTACCGCGGGGCGATCACCTACGTGCGGCTCATCGACGGCACGGTCACCAAGGGGCAGAAGATCCGCTTCCTGGAGACGGGCGTCACCCACGAGGTGCTCGAGCTCGGCCAGTTCGTGCCCCAGCGGCGGGCCTGCGAGACCCTCTCGGCGGGCCAAGTTGGCTATCTCGTCTGCAACATCAAGGACGTCAAGCAGGTTCACATCGGCGACACGGTGACCGTGCCCGGCGACCATGCCGCGGCGCCGCTGCCGGGCTACAAGCCGCCGCAGCGGATGGTCTACTGCGGTCTCTATCCGAGCGAGGGGGAGAACTTCGAGGAACTCCGCGACGCGCTGGAGAAGCTGGCGATCAACGATCCCTCGTTCGAATACGCCCCCGAGAGCAGCGAGGCGCTCGGCTTCGGCTTCCGCTGCGGGTTCCTCGGCCTGCTGCACATGGAGATCATCCAGCAGCGGCTGGAGAAGGAGCACGATCTCGACCTCGTGCAGACGGCACCGAACGTCACCTACCGGATCAAGAAGACGACCGGCGAGACGATCGACATCACCAATCCGCAGGACGTGCCCGACACCGGGCAGATCGAGGAGTTTCTGCAGCCGATCGTGCGGACCAACTTCCTCGTGCCGGTGGAGCAGATCGGCCCGGTGATGCAGCTCTGCACCGACCGCCGCGGCACCTACCTCAAGACGGAATACCTCTCGCCCACGCGGGCGATGCTCACGTTCGACCTGCCGCTCGGCGAGGTGATCTACGACCTCCACGACAAGCTCAAGAGCGTGACGCGGGGCTACGGCACGATGGATTACGAGCTGGTGGGGTATTTCCCGGCCGATCTCGTGCGGCTCGACATCCTCGTGGGGGGCAAGAAGGTCGACGCCCTCTCCATCATCTGCGACCGCCGTGACGCCGACCGCCGTGGCCGGGCGATCGTCAAGAAGCTCCGGGGCGAGATCGACCGGCACATGTTCGAGATCGCCCTGCAGGCGGCGATCGGCACGAAGGTGATCGCCCGGGAGACGATCTCCGCGATGCGGAAGAACGTGACGGCCAAGTGCTACGGCGGCGACATCTCCCGGAAGAAGAAGCTCTGGGCGAAGCAGAAGGAAGGCAAGAAGCGGATGAAGAGCATCGGCTCGGTCGACATCCCGCAGAAGGCCTTCATGGCGGTGCTCGATACCGGCGCCGAGCGGCAGTAGCCGGCGTGGCGGTCAGCGGCCGGCGTCGTCCGGCAGGCGGTCGAGCACCTGCTCGGCCTCGTCCTCGCGGCCAAGCCGCCGGAGGGCTGCGGCGAGGTTCGTGACCGAGGCGACCGAGGAGGGATCGAGGTCGGCGGCGATCCGGAAGTTGGTCACGGCCTCCGCGAAGCGGCCGGCCAGATAGTGGAAGTGGCCGCGGTTGTGGAAGATGGCGGCCGCCTCGGCCTGCGTGGTGCCAGCCGTGCGGGCGCGGGCGAAGGCCGCGGTCGCCGCGTCGAACTCGCGGAGCCGCACGAGGCCGGCGCCAAGGTTGAGCCAGGCGATCGCGTTGCCCGGGGCGAGCGTCGCCGCCCGTTCGGCGGTCGCGACGGCGGCCTCGACCTCGCCGTGGTCGAGGTGCCAGGCGGAGAGCAGCGTCCAGGGCACGGTGAGCCCCGGCGACACGCGGCAGGCCTGGAGGGCGAGCGTGCGGGTGTCGCGCCACGTGGCCGCCTGCTGCCAGGAGAGCGCCGCCAAGCCGGCGATGGTGATCGCGGTGCCGGCCGCGAGAAAGCCGCGCCAGGCGGGCCGCCGGGCGACTGCGGCCACGAGTCCGGCGATGCCGAGGGCAGGGCCGAGCAGCGCGAGCGACGCGTAGCGATCGGCGACGGTCGACTGGTTTTGAAACACGAACGGCACGAACCCGAGCACGGGCAGGAGCGCGACCACGAAGAGCAGCGTCGGCAGTCGCCAGGCGGCGAGCCGTGGCAGGAGAAACACGGCGGCCAGGGCCAGGCCCACGGCAGCCGCCACCGCCGGGGTCGCCGGCAGGCCGATCACGAACCGCGGCATCCGGCCATAGGCGACGCACAGCTTCCACGGGGCGACGAGCTTCGTGGCATAGAAGGCCAGCGCGTCGCCTGCCACGAGCAGCCGTTCCGGGATCGACGGCACGTCGCTGACAAGGCTCGGCGGCTGGGCGAACCGCGTCACGCCCACGTCGAGGGCCGCGATCGCGAACCAGGGCACGAGTCCGACCAGCAGCGCCTTCCGCGGCTTCTGCTCGCGCCACCACGCGAGCACGACCGCCACGGGCGGCACGGCGACGGCCGACGGCTTGGCGAGCAGGGCGAGCGTGAACGCGGCGGTGGCGGCGAGGTAGCGGCGCGAGCGGAGCGATGCCGCCGCCCCGTCGGCCCAGGCCAGCAGGGCATCGACGGCGACGAGCGAGAGGCCCGTGGCGAGGAGCGTCCGCTGCTCCGACACCCAGGCGACCGTCTCCACCTGCAGCGGATGCACGGCGAACACCATGGCCCCGGCGGCCGCCGCCCACGGCGGGCTGCCGAGCCGGCGGAGCAGCCGCGCCACGAGCCACGCGGTGGCGGCATGCAGGGCGAGGCTCGTGGCATGAAAGAGCCAGGGCCGCAGCGGCGCATCGGCGGCGTCGCCGGCCAGCCAGCGGCTGGCTGCCGCCTCGGCCGCCAGAAGCGTGTAGCTGGCGGGGATGTAGAGCTGAAAGAAGGGCGCCCGCCAGAATGTCGCCAGATGCTCGGCGGTCACGGGGGTGAGCAGGGGATTCTCGGTGACGTGCCTGGGGTCGTCGAAGTCGACCCAGTCATGGCCGAGGACCTGTGCGAACACGATGAGGACGAGCGCCACGGGCAGCCAGACGGGGGCGGTGGCGAACACGGTTCTCGTAGACTTGCCGGTGGTCGAAGGATTGTCTGCCATGGCCGTGCCCCACCATACATTCGCCGTCGTCGAGGCGTCGTCCTCGGATCGCCTGCCTGCCACCGTAAGGGCCCTGGGCTGGACGAGTTTTCTCACCGATCTCTCGAGCGAGGCGATCTATCCGCTCCTGCCCGCGTTCGTGAAGGGGCTTGGCGGTTCGGGCGTGGCGATCGGCCTCGTCGATGGCGTGGCGAGCGCCGTGGCCGCGGTCGTGCGGTTGCCGAGCGGGGCGGTCTCCGACGCGGTCGGCCGGCGGCCGCTGATCCTCGCCGGCTACGGACTCTCGGCGATCGTCCGGCCGCTGATGGCGTTCGCGGCCACGCCGCTCCACGTGCTCGTCGTGCGGGCGATCGACCGGCTGGGCAAGGGCATGCGGTCGGCGCCCCGCGATGCCCTCGTGGCCGATCTCGTCGGGCCGGCCGGACGCGGTCGTGCCTTCGGCCACATCCGGGCGATGGATCATGCCGGTGCCGCGGTCGGCCCGCTGGTGGCCGCGGCGTTTCTGCTCGCCTGCCCCGGCCGGGAGCGAACGCTGTTTCTCCTCGCCCTGCTCCCCGGGCTCGCCACGCTGGCGGTGATCCGGCGGCTCGTCCGGGATCCGCCGCGACAGATGGCGGCGGCCACGGGCACGGCGCTTGCCACCACGCTCTCGCGACCCCAGGCCTGGCTGCTGGCGAGCGTCGCGGTATGGGCGGTCGGGGCGGCGAGCGAACAGTTCCTGCTCATGCGAGCCGCCGACGCAGGGGTGCCCGTGGCCTTCATTCCGCTCGTCTGGTTCGGCATGAGCCTCGTCAAGAGCGCCGTCGCGTCGCGGGCGGGGCGCTTGGCCGATGCGGTGTCGCCGCGGCGGGCGCTCGCGGCCGGCTGGCTCCTCTTCGCGGCGGCCTACGCGGGGCTTGCCCTCACGCAGTACCTCCCCGGCGTGCTCCTGCTCATCGCGGTCGTCGGCGCCGCCTACGGCCTCGCGGAACCGGCCGAGCGGGCGCTCGTGGCGACCCTGGCGGCCGAGGGACGACAGGGCAACGCCTTCGGCTGGTATGCGCTGGTGCAGGGGCTCGCCGCCCTGCCCGCCGGTCTCGCGGCGGGCTGGCTCTGGGATCTCGGTCCGCACGGGCCCGCGTGTTCGTTCGCGGTCACTGCGGGCCTGGCAGTCCTGGCCAGCGGCCTGCTCGTCGCGACGCGGCCGACCGTGTCATCCGGCAGCTGACGCCGGAAGAGCCACGTCGCGCACGTGCCATCCGGCCCGTCGGCCGGCGGCGAGGTCGAGATCGGGATCGTCACCCACGAGCAGCAGTTCGTGGCCCGCGCGACCGAGCCGTCGTTCGACCGTGCGGAAGAACTCGACCGCCGGCTTTCGCCAGCCCACCTCCGACGATGCGTAGACGTGCCGGGCCCACGAGAGCGGTTCGACGACCGACGCGATGGCGAAGAGTCGCTCGTCGAAGTTGCTCGCCAGCACAAGGTCGATCCCCGCGTCGACGACCCCGCGGGCGAGTTCCACGCCGGCGGGAATCGGCTGCCAGGCCTGAGGACGCCCGAAGTGATCCCAGAGATCGGCGAAGATCGCGGCGCACGCGGGATGATTGGCGAACACGTCGCCCACGATCGCTCGCCAACGGGCCACTTCGCGGCCACCGCTCGTGGCGAAGGGGGGCGTGGCGGCGGCGTCGAACTGCTCCTGCCGCCGCCAGGCCGCGCGGAAGCGGCGGTCGATGTCGGCCGGATCGAGGATCACCCCGTGTCGCCGGCCGGCGGCGGCGTAGGCGTCGGCCACCCGCGGCGCGGGCTCCACGAGCGTGCCCACCACGTCGAAGACCACCGCCTGCACGCCCGCAGGCGGCCACCCGCGGCCCGCGTGAAGATCGGCCACGGTCGTCGCGGAGGCGGATGTCACGGTGTCAGCGTCGGGGGATGAGGCCGATGTCGAGGCCGAAGACGAAGAACATGAGCGAGAGGATCAGGGCCAGGCCGAGGTAACTGAGCACCCCGACCACGCCCTCGCTCGGCGGCTTGCCGCGGACGAACTCGTACAGCAAGAACACCATATGCCCGCCGTCGAGCACGGGGATGGGCAGAAAGTTCACGACCGCGAGATTCGCGCTGAGCATCGTCAAAAACAGGAGCAGCCGGCCGAAGCCCTCGCTGGCCGAGCGACCCGCCTGCTTGGCGATTTCGATCGGGCCGCCGAGCAGCCGCGGGCTGATCTGCTGCCGCGTGAGCTTGCCCAGAAAACCGTAGACCATCGAGAGATCCTCGCCGGCCTTGCGCAGGCCGCGGCCGAGGGCATCGCCCACGGATGTCGCCTTCACCACCTCGTACACCGGCTCGAATACGAGGCCGCGGTCGGCGACGAACAGGCTCGGCGCGGCGACCGGCTCGAGGGCCACCTCGCGCCGCTCGCCCGCAGTGGACTCCACGGTGAGCACGAGCGACGTGCCGGCGGGCAGCTCCTGGAGCACGGCGGCGAGCACCGGCCAGTTGGGCTCGCGCGTCGAGAAGTCGAGGCCGGCGGCGGGGTCGGGCTTCTTGCCTGCTTCGACGAGCACCGCCTTCACGATGCGGTCGCCAGCGACGATCCCTGCGCGAGCCGCAGGGCCGTCGGCGTCGACGGCGGCGACGAGCGCCTCAACGGGAATCGCCAGGCCGAGCGCGGCGATCGACACCGGGCTGCCGATGCCCGCCGTCTCGTCGTCACGCCAGGTGACCGCCCGCGGCACGACCTCGACCGACCGTTCGCCGCCGGCTTCGTCGGCGAGCGTGAGGCTGATCGTCTTGCCCACGAGCGGCCGCAGCCGGTCGTCGAGCGTGAGCGGGTCGCCCGCCGGCTCACCACCGACGGCGACGAGCCGCTCGCCCGCCTTCACGCCGGCATCGGCGGCAGGGGAGCCATCCTGCACAGCCTTGATGGGCAGCGGCGTCATCGTCAGTCCGGTCACCAGTCGCGGCTGCGGCGGCAGTTCGATCGCCACCTCCACGGCCGGCGTGCCGCGGGCCACGGTGAGCACCACGGGCGCGTCGGGTGTCGTGGAGAGGGTGGCGAGGAGTTCCGCGTAGGTCGCCACCGACCGGCCGTCGACGGCGCGGATCGTGTCGCCGCCCTGAAGCGCGGGGGTGGCCCGGGCCGCAGCCCCGGGCAATCCCCGCGAAAGGTCGGCCGGCAGCGTGAGGGAGAAGGGACTCGTGACGCCCACGGTGGGTGCGCCCAGATCGGTGTCGGGCCTGAGTCGCACGGTGCGGGTGGAGCCGTCGGCGGGCCTGCGGACGGTGAAGTCGATGCCCTCGGCCACGCTGCCCACCGTCACGCCGTGCCGCAGGTCGTTGAAGATCGGATTCGTGCGGCCACCGATCGCCACGATCTCGTCGCCGGTGCGGAGCCCCGCCCGCCAGGCGGCGCCGCCGGTGCGGACGCTCGACAGGACGCAGGTCATCTCGCGGACACCGAGCCCGAAGGCCAACGAGGCCATCAGCACGGCGAAGATCACGTTCATGATCACGCCGGCCGAGATGATCGCCATCCGCTTGGGCACGCTCTGCGCGGGATAACTGCGGGGGTCCCAGGCGGGATGGGGGCCGGCGACCGGCTCGGGGGGCAGGTCGCCCGAGGCCCGGGCCCGCTGCGCCTCGGAAGCCGCCGCGGCCGGATTGTCGTCCTGTCCGAGCATCTTCACGTAGCCGCCCAGCGGCAGGATGCCGATGCCGTATTCGGTCTCGCCGCGGGTGAAGCTCGCGAGCTTGAGTCCTCCGACGTCGAAGCCGAGGAAAAACTTCTCGCACTTCACCCCGCACGCCTTGGCGACGAGGAAGTGGCCGAGCTCGTGCACGAAGATCACGAACCCGAGGCCGCCGGCGACCTGCAGCACGACCCACCAGTTGGCGGGCTGTGCGAACCACTCCAGCCAGGTCGCGGCCACCAGCGGCCCAAGGCACGACATCAACGATCCATCCACGTGGCGACCTCCCGTCTGGCCCAGGCGTCGAGTCGCCGGATCTCTTCGAGCGTGGGCTCCGCCTCGAACGGGTGCTCGTCGAGCACCCGCCCACACACTCCTGCAATGTCGGTGAACCGCAGCCGTCCGGCGAGGAAGCCGCCCACGGCCTCCTCGTTGGCCGCATTGAGTACGCAGCCGGCGGTGCCGCCGCGGGCGGCCGCCTCGTGCCCGAGCCGCACCGCCGGGAAGCGGTCGACGTCGGGGGGCTCGAAGGAGAGCGTCAGCGCCTGCGTGAAATCGAGCCGCCGCGCGGGGCCCGCGGTCCGCTGCGGGTGGGTGAGCGCGTACTGGATCGGCAGCCGCATGTCGGGGGGGCTGAGCTGGGCGAGCACCGAGCCGTCGACGAACTCCACGAGCGAGTGCACGATCGACTGCGGATGGACGAGTACGGCGAGTTTCTCCGCCGGCACGCCGAACAGCCACCGCGCCTCGATCAACTCCAGCGCCTTGTTCATCATCGTGGCCGAATCGACGGTGATCTTCGGGCCCATCGACCAGGTCGGATGCCGCAGCGCCTCGGCTGGCGTGACGGCGGCGAGCGACTCCCGCGGCCGCGTGCGAAACGGCCCGCCGCTGGCGGTGAGAACGATCCGCCGGATCTCGTCGGGGTTGCCGGCGAGGAGCGCCTGGTGGATCGCCGAGTGCTCGCTGTCGACCGGCAGGATCGTGGCACCGGTTCGCCGGGCGAGTTGCATCACCAGCGGCCCGGCCATCACGAGCGTCTCCTTGTTGGCGAGGGCCACCGTCTTGCCGGCCTCGACCGCGGCCCACGTGCTCCGCAGGCCCGCGGCGCCGACGATCGCCGAGACCACGCGGTCGACGGCCGGGTCGGCCACGAGCCGGTCGAGCGCGTCGGCGCCGACGGCCAGCCGCGTACCCGGGGGGAGGCTGCCCGGCCCGAGCGTGGCTGCGGCCGCTTCGTCCACCACCACCACCCAGGCCGGCCGCACCCGGCGGGCCTGCTCGACGAGCAGATCGACGCTCGTGTTGGCGGCCAACAGCCAGGCCCCGAACCGGCCTTCCGAGGCCTCGATCACGTCGAGCGTGCTCGTCCCGATGCTTCCGGTGGAGCCCAGCACCGCCACGTGAAGCGTCCGACTCATCGGAGCCGTGGCACCACGAACGGACGAGGGCAGAGGCGACCCCCCGGGGGAGGAGTCGCCGGCGTGGAGCGGCATGGCGGAAACGGCGTGAATATCGGACATCGGCGGGACCGGAGAGTCTAGGGCCGGCCTGCGGGAACTTCCACAGGAAAACAGGCGGATGCCCTCGGGGTCACCGGCCGTTTGTCGGGGGCAGGGGCCGGGCGTACGATGCGACTTGCGGTTCCCATCCCAGCCCCGGGGCCGCCCGCCACCCCGATCCGCATGGCCAAGAAACGCGACAACCCCAGGCGGTCCGGTGAGAAGAAGCCGTCGGTGGGGGGCAACCTCGTCTGGTCGCTCGTGGCCGCGGGTGTCGCCAGCCTGTTCGCCCTGAGCCTCGTCTCGACGACGCCCGAACTCGAGTTCACCTACAGCGATCTCGAGAAGCTGATCGCCGCCACGCGGGCCGAGGGGGACGAACGGTTCGTCACCATCGAGCGTCCGGCCGCGGAGCCCCCCGCTGCGGGTCGCTATGGTGACCTCCACGACGTGGTGATCGGCGCCTTCCAGGTTGGCGGCAAGGTTCGCGAAGCGGGGCGGGAGCAGGCGGTCGAGCGGAGGTTTCGCGTGGCGAAGCTGCCCAGCGAAAACTCCGAGTCGGAGCTGATGAAGCTCCTCAAGGAGCATGGCGTCCCCTTCCGCTACGAGGATCCGCCGAGCCCGTGGCGGAACTGGCTGCCGATGCTCTTCCTCACGGGCCTGTTCGGCGTGCTCTTCTTCGTGATGATGCGGCGGATCGGCGGGGCGGGCAGTCCGATGGCCTTCGGCCGCAGCCGCGGCAAGATGTATGCCCAGGAGGATCTCGGGATCACGTTCGACGACGTGGCCGGGATCGACGAGGCCGTGGAGGAACTCCGCGAGGTGGTGGAGTTCCTGCGGAGCCCCGAGAAATACCAGGTGCTCGGCGGCCACATCCCCAAGGGGGTGCTGCTCGTGGGCCCGCCCGGCACCGGCAAGACGCTGCTGGCCAAGGCGATCGCCGGCGAGGCGGGCGTGCCCTTCTTCGGCCTTTCGGGCAGCGACTTCGTGGAGATGTTCGTGGGCGTGGGGGCGGCCCGGGTCCGCGACATGTTTCAGCAGGCGGCCGCCAAGGCCCCCTGCATCATCTTCATCGACGAGCTCGACGCCCTGGGCAAGACCCGCGGCACGAGCGTGGTGGGTGGCCACGATGAACGGGAGCAGACCCTCAACGCGCTGCTCGTGGAGATGGACGGCTTCGGGAGCAACTCCGGCGTGATCGTGCTGGCCGCGACCAACCGCCCCGAGACGCTCGATCCCGCGCTCCTCCGCCCCGGCCGCTTCGACCGTCACGTGCTCGTCGATCGCCCGGATGTCCGCGGCCGCGAGTCGATCCTGCGGGTGCACGTCGCCAATGTGAAGCTCGACCCGGCGGTCGACCTTGGCCAGATAGCCCGGATCACGTCCGGCTTCGTGGGGGCCGACCTCGCCAATCTCGTCAACGAGGCGGCCCTGCTCGCGGCCCGCAACGACAAGTCGGCGGTCGGCATGGAGGAGTTCAACGAGGGCGTGGAGCGGGTCACCGCCGGCCTCGAGAAGAAGAAGCGGGTGATCCACGAGGATGAGAAGAAGCGGGTGGCCTACCACGAAGCGGCCCACGCGCTCGTGGCCTCCTCGCTGCCCAACACCGATCCCGTGCACAAGGTGTCGATCATTCCCCGTGGCCTCGCGGCGCTGGGCTACACCATGCAGCGGCCCGAGGACGACCGCTACCTGCTCACCCAGAGCGAGCTCGAGAGCCGCATCCAGGTACTGCTCGCCGGAACGATCGCCGAGGAGCTGGTGTACGCCGACGTCTCCACCGGCGCCCAGAACGATCTCGAACGGGCCAGCGAGATCGCCCGCTCGATGGTGATGGACTACGGCATGAGCCGGCTGGGCCGCGTGACCTACCGCGAGAGCCCGCGGTCGCCGTTCCTCGCCGGCGCGGGCGCCGACCTGCCGGCCGCCCGCAGCCACAGCGAGCAGACCGCCCGCGAGATCGACGAGGAGGTGCGGCGGATCATCGACGAGTCGATGGCGAAGGTGCGGCGGATCATCGAGACGCGGCGGGCCACGCTCGAGGCGGTGACGGCGCGGCTGATGGAGTGCGAGGTGATCGACGGCGCCGAACTCGAGGCGATCGTCGAGGCGACCACCGGCGCGCCGCAGCTCGTGCCGGGCACCGAGGCGGAGCGGCGGCCGGCGGCTCGTCCCGCCGCGAGCGAGGGGGGCGACTCGGCGGCGGCCGTTCCGCCCGCCTGATGATATGGATCGCCCTTGAGCCTTGGGCTGTCCCCATCGCTTACGCGATTGGGCTTCCAGACGCAGGAAGCGTAACCGCGTAAGCGGTACGACGGCGTCATGTCCGGCGTGGTCCCCATCGCTTGCGCGATTGGGCTTCCAGATGCAGGAAGCGTAACCGCGTGAGCGGTACGACGGCGTCATGTCCGGCGTGGTCCCCATCGCTTGCGCGATTGGGCTTCCAGACGCAGGAAGCGTAACCGCGTGAGCGGTACGATTGCACTGGCGTTGATGTCACCCCGCATTCGAGCCTGAAGCTCAGGTGCGACCCGCCTGACGCCCGCGGCCGGCGGCGGCCCGCACGACCGCGACGATCGGTGCGGCCCGCCCCGGTTGCCCTGCCTCTCATGGGGCCCGGGCCGCGCGGCCGATGCCTGCAGGGTGCCGGGGCACGTGGAGCCGCGGCGGGCAGGAGGGCCGGCGGGCGAGCGGCGATGTGGAAGAGCGTGTTTCTGGCAGCGGGGATCTTTGCCTGCGTGCTCGGCGTGGAACTCCTGGTGGTCGACTCGGCGGTGGTGGCGCCGATCGACGGCCGCGGGGGCCCGCGGACGGTGACCGCCCCCGACTGGGCGCCGTGGACGCTCCTCTCGGTCGGGGCCGTCACGATCCTGCACTTCTGCAACCTGCAGGCGAAGGGTGGGGGCATGCCCCCGGTGCGACAGCCCGGGGCCGGGCACTGGTAGGGCGGCCCCACATCGGGTTGCGGTCGCGGGCGGCGTGCGGTTCCTC
>JBJTDZ010000067.1:0-24142 GCA_046092585.1 Pirellulales bacterium
TCCGGAAAGCGTAACCGCGTAAGCGGTACGACTGCGTCACGCCCGGCGGTGGTCCCCATCGCTTACGCGATTGGGCTTCCAAGTCAGGTGCTCCCTCCGGAAAGCGTAACCGCGTAAGCGGTACGACTGCGTCACGGTCGCGGTGCTAGAGTGGAGGGATGAGCATTCCCTCGACCGACGCCGCCCCCGCCACCGGCCTTCCGACCGCCACGGTCTCGCTCAAGCCGAAGCGTGCCCGGCCGTTTTTCGGCCGCCATCCCTGGGTGCTCGATTCGGCCGTCGCCAAGGTCGATGGCACCCCGGCCGACGGCGACGTGGTCGACCTGGCCACCCACGACGGCCACTTCGTGGCCCGGGGGCTGTGGAACGCGCAAAGCCGGCTCCGCGTGCGGCTCTACGCCTTCGACCCCGGCGTGAAACTCGACGCCGCACTCTGGCACGGGCGGATCGCCTCGGCCGTGACGCTGCGGAAGCAACTCGGCCTCGACGACCCGGCCGGCGCCGCGCGGCTGGTCAACAGCGAGGGCGACGACCTCTCGGGGCTGATCGTCGACCGCTACGGCGACTGGCTCGCGGTGCAGGTGACGGCCCTGGCGATGGCCACGAGGCTCGACACGATCTGCGACGCGCTCGAGTCGCTGGTGGCGCCGCGGGGCATCCTCCTGCGGGGCGCGGAGCGGGGGCTCGCCAAGCTCGAGGGCCTCGCGCTCGCCGACAGGCTCGTGCGGGGCCAGGCTCCGACGGGCCCGATCTTCGTGCACGAGCACGGCCTGAAGTTCGGTGTCGACCTCGCCGAAGGGCAGAAGACGGGTTACTACCTCGACCAGCGCGACAACCGCCAGGCGGCGGCCCGCCATGCCCGGGGCCGGCGGGTGCTCGACATGTTCTGCTACTCCGGTGGCTTCGCCGTGGCCTGCGCCGTGTCGGGCGGGGCGCGGAGCGTGCTCGCGGTCGACTCGAGTGCGAAGGCGGCGGCCCTGGCCCGGGCCAACGCCGATCTCAACGGCGCCGCCAACGTGACGGTGGAGGCGGTCGACGCCTTCGAGAAGCTCGACGCTCTGACGGCAGCCGGCGAGCGATTCGGCATGATCGTGCTCGACCCGCCGAAGTTCGCCCGCAGCCGCTCCACGGCCGACGACGCCCTGCGGGCCTACCACCGGATCAACCGCGTGGCCGTGGGGCTGCTCGAGCCGGGCGGCGTGCTCGTCACCTGCTCCTGCTCGGGCTCGGTGAGCCGCGACGACTTCCTGCAGATGCTCTCGGGCGTGGCCCAGCGGTCGGGCCGGCCGATCCAAATCCTCGAGTGCCGTGGCGCCGCGGCCGACCACCCCGTGAGCGCGAGTTGCCTCGAGGGTGAATACCTCACGTGCGTGATCGCCCGCGTGCCGTGAGGCACGCAGGGTGCTGCGACCGGGAAGCGTAACCGCGTACGCGGTACGACTGGATCCCGGGAAGCGTAACCGCGTAAGCGGTACGACTGGATCCCGGGAAGCGTAACCGCGTAAGCGGTACGACCGCGCCACATCGAGCGTGGCCCCCATCGCTTACGCGATTGGGCTTCCAGATGCCGCCCTACACCCGCCGCAGCCGTGTGAACTCGTCGATGGTGACGGTCGTGAGTTCGCCGTCGTCGCGGGCGAGGATGAGCACGTCACTGTAGACCTTGTCGTCGGTGTTGCGACGGAAGTGCAGCCCGTGCCGCCGCCGCTCCCGCCGGAGCACCCGGCCGGTGGTCTGCGTCGACCACGTGGCCGATGAGCCCACGGTCACGCCGTGAATCACCTCCACCCGGTCGCCGGGCTGGAGCTGCTCGTACAGCTGCCGGGCCTCGTATTCCTCGGGCGTCATGGATCAGACCTCCTTGGCTTCGATCCACTTCATCATCTTGCGGAGCCGGCGGCCGGTCTCCGTGAGCTTGTGCTCCCGCTCGCGGCGACGGGTGCTCTTGAACATCGCGGCGCCACCACGGTTCTCGAGGATCCAGTCGCGGGCGAACTCGCCCGAGCGGATCTCCTCGAGGATCTTCTTCATCTCCTTGCGGGTCTCCTCGGTGATGATCCGCTTGCCGCGGGTGTAGTCACCGTATTCGGCGGTGTTCGACACGCTGTACCGCATGTACTCCAGGCCGCCCTGGTAGAGCAGATCGACGATCAGCTTCATCTCGTGGAGGCACTCGAAGTAGGCCATCTCCGGCTGGTAGCCTGCCTCCACGAGCGTGTCGAAGCCCGCCTTGATGAGCTCCGAGACGCCGCCGCAGAGCACCGCCTGCTCGCCAAAGAGGTCGGTCTCCGTCTCCTCGGCGATCGTCGTCTCGATCACGCCGCCGCGGGTGCCGCCGATGCCCTTGGCATAGGCCAGGCCGATCTTCTTGGTCTCGGGGCTGGCATGGGGGCCCAGCGCGATCAGGCAGGGCACGCCGCCCCCCTTCACGTATTCGCTGCGGACGAGGTGGCCGGGGCCCTTCGGCGCCACCAGCATGATGTCGTGGCCCGGCGGCGGCTCGACCTGGCCGAAGTGGAAGTTGAAGCCGTGGCTCGCCATCAGCACGGCGCCCTTCTTGAGGTGCGGCTTGATGGACTGCCGGTAGACGTCGCCCGTGAGCTCGTCGGGCAGCAGGATGTTGATCACGTCGGCCTGCTTGACCGCATCCTCCACGCTCATCGGCTCGAAGCCGTGCTTCTTCGCGAGGTCGTAGTTCGGCCCGCCCGGCCGCTGCGCCACGATCACCTTCAGGCCGCTGTCGCGGAGGTTTTGGGCCTGGGCATGGCCCTGCGAGCCATAGCCGATGATGGCGATGGTCTTGCCTTCGAGGGCCTTGAGGTCGGCGTCGGCGTCGTAGTAGATCGTGGCAGCCAAGGGATCACTCCGGAAAAGGTTCGGACAGAAAGCGAAAACGGGAGGCGGCGTCAGGCGAGCGATTCGCCCGCGGGAGCCGAGTCGGCGGGGCGGCCACCGTCGGCGGCCTCGGTGAGCTCCCGGGTGGGGCAGCTCCCGCGAACCATCGCGATGCGGCCGGTGCGGACGAGCTCGAGAATGCCCTTGGGCCGGATCAGTTCGACGAAGCCCTCGAGCTTCTTCTCGGTGCCCGAGATCTCGACGATCACGCTGTCGGCGGCGACGTCGACGATCCGGCCGCGGAAGATCTCGGCGAGTTCCTTCACCTCCGTGCGGGAGGGGCCGGGGGCGGCGGCGACCTTGATGAGCATCAGGTCGCGTTCCACGTAGTTGCGGCTGCTGATGTCGTCGACGCGGACGACGGTGACGATCTTCTCGAGCTGGCGGCGCACCTGGTCGAGCACCCGGTCGTCGCCGCGAAGCACGAACGTCATCCGCGAAAACCGCGGATCCTCGGTCTCGCCGACCGCGAGGCTGTCGATGTTGTAGCCGCGGGAGGCGAGCATCCCCGACACGTGGGCGAGCACGCCGGGAACGTTTTGGACCGTGGCGGAAAGGACGTGACGCATGGATGGCTCGCGAGGAAACCGGGCCAGGGCGGGCGGCGCCGGCCGCGAGCCGCCGCTGGCGGAGTCGCGGAGTCTAGTTTGGGAAAAGGCGGCCATTCAAGCCGTGGCCGCGGTTTTGCCCGCAGTTCGACGCGGCGAATCCGGCCCGTCGCCGCCCCCCGGCCACCTGCGTTGACAGGGCCCGAAAAAAGCCGATAGTTTGCGGTGCTCGGGTCCCCGTCCGGGTTCCCCGCATTCCCCCATCCGTCACAGCCCCAGCGAGCGTGTCAGCGTGTCGAACGTCTTGGCCCAGGAACTGATCGAAGCAGGCGTCCACTTCGGCCACCGTGCCAGCCGGTGGAACCCGAAGATGAAGCCGTATATCCACGGCCGCAAGAATCTCATCCACATCATCGACGTCCGCGAGACGATCCGCGGCCTGCTCAGGGCCAAGAAGTATCTCAAGCAGGTCGCCTCGACCGGCAGCCTGATCCTGTTCGTGGGCACCAAGCGGCAGGGCGCCGAGGCCGTGGCCCGCGAGGCGGCCCGCTGCGGCATGCCGTACGTCAGCGACCGCTGGCTCGGCGGCACGCTCACCAACTTCCGCACGATCCGCAACCGGCTCGCCCGTCTCGAGGAGCTCGAGACGCTGATCCCGTCGGAGGCGTTCGGCAGCTATTCCAAGAAGATGCAGTCGTCGCTGCGCCGCGAGCACCGCAAGATGCTGCGGAATCTCGGCGGCATCCGCACGCTGGCCCGCCTGCCCGAGTGCCTCGTCGTGTTCGATCCCAAGAAGGAGAAGAACGCGGTCAACGAGGCCCGCAAGATGGGCATCACCACCGTGGCCCTGATCGACACCGACTGCGACCCCGACCTCGTCGACCTGCCGATCCCCGGCAACGACGACTCGATCCGGTCGATCGAGCTGGTCGCTGCCCGCCTTGCTGATGCCATTCTCGAGGGCAAAGCCCAGTCGGCGACGGAGGCCCAGGTGTCAGCCGAGGGTGCCGAGACGGGCGCCGATGGCGAGTCCAAGCCCAAGCCGAAGGCCCGTCCCATGGTCGCCAAGCGGTCGGTGCCCAAGCCCAAGGCCTGACGCATCGGCTCCGCTCGTTCGCGACCATGCCCGGCGACGCCGGCCGCAGGCCCCACGCCCGCGGCGGAGTGCGTCGTCACCCGCACATCCACATCCGAAGGGGAGAGATTCTGATGGCTGAGATCACCGCCGCTGCCGTGATGGCCCTGCGAGAGAAGACCGGCCTGCCCATGATGGAGTGCAAAAAGGCGCTCCTGGAATGTGGCGGCAACACCGACCAGGCCGTCGAGTGGCTCCGCAAGCAGGGCATCAAGACCCAGTCGATGCGGGCCGACCGCGAGACCTCCTGCGGCCGGCTGGCCGTCTACGCCGACCCGGTGAAGGGCGTGGGCACGATCATCGAGTTCAAGTGCGAGAGCCCGCCGGTGGCCGGCAGCCAGGATTTCAAGGATCTCGCCAACGACATCGCCAAGACGCTGGCCCTGGGGCCGGGGGCAGCCACGCCCGCCGACCTGCTCGCCCAGAAGAGCACGGCGCATCCCGACCGCACGCTCGGCGAGCTCAAGGACGACCTCTTCAACCGCATGCGCGAGGTGTTCGAGCTCTCGCGGATCAAGCGGATTGACGGCGCCTGCGGCGGCTATGCCCACCACGACGGCTCGAAGGCGGCGATCGTTGAGATCACCGGCAACGTGTCGGGCCCCCAGGCGGCCGAGGTGGCCAAGGACATCGCGATGCACGTGGTGGCCCTCGCCCCCCAGGCGATCCGCAAGGATGACCTCGACCCGGCGGTCGTGGAGAAGGAGCGGGAGATCCTCTCCGAGGCGGCCCGCAAGGAGGGCAAGCCGGAGAACATCATCGCCAAGATGATCGAGGGCCGACTGCGAAACTTCTTCAGCCAGTGCGTGCTTCTCGAACAGCCCTTCGTGAAGGACGACAAGCAGTCGGTAGGCCAGTTGGCGAAGTCGGCCGGCCTCGACGTCAAGTCGGTGGAGCACTGGACGCTGGGGGGGTGATGGATCCCGCGCCCTACAAGCGTGTGCTCCTCAAGCTGTCGGGCGAGAGCTTCGCCCGCCACGGCGAGCGGGGCATCTCGATGGACGAGGTGGTCCACATCGCCCGGCAGACGGTGCAGGCGGCATCCCGGGGCGTGGAGCTGGCGGTCGTCATCGGCGGTGGCAACATCCTCCGCGGCGGCTCGTTCACGGCCGGCAACACCGCGATCCAGGAGGCGACGGCCCACTACATGGGCATGCTCGCCACGATGATCAACGGCCTGGCCCTGCAGGACGCGCTGGAGAGCGTCGGCGCCCAGACGCGGCTGATGACCGCCATCCGCATGGACGGCGTGGCCGAGCCCTACATCCGCCGCCGTGCCCGCCGGCACCTGGAGAAGGGGCGAATCGTGATCCTCGCGGCCGGCACGGGCAGCCCCTACGTGACCACCGACACCGCCGCCGCCCAGCGGGCCCTGGAACTCGGCGCCGACATCCTCATGAAGGCCACGCGGGTCGACGGCGTCTATTCCGACGATCCCGAGAAAAACCCCCATGCCGTGCTCTACAGCGAACTTTCCTACCAGCAGGTGATCCAGCAGAACCTGCGGGTCATGGACGGCACCGCGATCTCGCAGTGCGCCGAACACGGGATGCCGATCCTGGTGTTCAACTACCGCCGTGACGGCATGATCGAGCGGGCCGTGGCCGGCGAGAAGGTCGGCACGATCGTCGGCCAGCGCCGCTGACGTTCGGCGTGGCCCGGCACGATTCGCGATGGGGCATCCTGGAAGCGTAACCGCGTCAGCGGTACGACCGCGTATACTCGGCGAACCACCTTTCAGAGGAGCCCTGCCGATGCCGCTCGACGACATTCTGCTCGACGCCGAAGAACGCATGGAGAAGGCGGTCGACGTGTTCCGCCACGCCCTCACCGGCATCCGCACCGGCCGAGCCAATCCCGGCCTCGTCGACACGCTCCGCGTGGAGGTCTACGGCTCCCCCACGCCGATCAAGGCGCTGGCGAGCGTGGGCGCACCCGAGCCCAACCAGATCGTCGTGCGGCCCTTCGATCCCGGCACGATCAAGGACATTGAGAAGGCGATCCAGGCGAGCGACCTGGGCCTCAACCCGCAGAGCGACGGCCGCGTGATCCGCATCGTGATCCCGCCGCTCTCCGCCGACGTCCGCAAGAAGATGTCGGCCCGGATCCGCGACCTGGCCGAGGAGGCGAAGGTCGCCATCCGCAACGTCCGCCGCGATGCCAACAAGGCCGCCGACACCGAGAAGGGCGACGGCGGCCTCACCGAGGACGACTGCGACCGCTGCAAGGAAGACGTGCAGGAGCTCACGAAGAAATACGAGGGCAGCGTCGGCGACCTCGCGAAGACAAAGGAATCCGAGGTGATGGAACAGTGACGGCCCGCCGCACCCGCCGGTGACTCGATGATCGAGGTCCACGATCTCGTGAAGGAATACCGCGCGGGTGACGGCAGCGTCCTCCGGGCCGTCGACGGCATCTCCTTCGCCGTGGGCCAGGGGGAGATGGTGGGCCTGCTCGGCGGCAACGGCGCCGGCAAGACGACCACCATGCGGATCCTCGCCACGCTGCTCCAGCCCACGGCGGGCGGGGCGAAGATCGCCGGCCGCGACGTGCGAACCGACCCGATCGGTGTCCGCCGGTTGCTCGGCTACGTCTCGGCGACGACCGGCGTGCCCGACCGGCTCACGCCCCGCGAGATGCTCGACTCCTTCGGCCGGCTGCACGGCCTCGATCGCGGCCGGCGGGCGGCCCGGATCGGCCATCTCGCCGACTCGCTCGGCATCGACGACTACCTCGACCGCCCCTGTGGCCGGCTCTCCTCGGGCCAGCGGCAGCGGGTGTCGCTCGCCAGGGCGCTCATGCACGATCCGCCCGTGCTCGTGCTCGACGAGCCGACCAGCGGACTCGACGTGATGGGGGCCCGCGACCTCCTGGGCCTGCTCGACGGCCTGCGGGCCGAGGGCCGCACGATCCTCCTCTCGACCCACCGGCTCCACGAGATCGAGCTGCGCTGCGACCGCTTCCTGATCATCGACTCAGGCCGCATCCGCGCCGCGGGCACCCGCGAGGCGCTCGTCGCCGGCCGTCCCGGAGGGCTGGAGGAGGCGTTCTTCGCGGTGGTCGATTCGGAGGCCGGCGCATGACGACCACTCCGCCATGCGGCACCGGCGGCTGGCCTGCGCGGTTCGCCCTGGCCCGCCGCGACCTGCTCGAGTTCGTCCGCGACCGCCGCGCGCTGTTCATCACGCTGGTGATGCCGATGGCGATGTATCCGCTGCTCGCGCTCTCGAGCACGCTCGGCATCCGCTCGGCGATCGGCGAGCTCGACCGCCGCGATGCCTCCGTGCGGGTGGAACTGGCCTTCTCCGGCCCCGACGCCGCCGGTTTCGCCGCCCGGGTCGGCGCCATCGCGAACCGCACGGGCGATCGGCCGGCCGACTGGCCGGAGAGCCTGGCGGTGCGGCTCATCGACGCCGCCGATGCCCTGCCGCTGATCGACGAGGGGGCCGCCGACGCCTGGATCGACTTTCCTGCCGGCACCCTCGAGCGGCTCGGGGGCGATGGCACCGTGCCGCTCGAGGTGCGGCTCTCCACGGTTCGGCCACCCGACCGCCGCATCAAGGAGCGGATCGTCACCGTGCTCCGCGGCGTGGCCGACGAGGTGCGTCTCGAGCGGCTACGGCGGCTCCGGTTGCCCGCCACGCTCATCGAGCCGCTCGCCGTCGATTTCACGGGCGACCTCCCGCCGACATCCGCGTCGGCCGTCCGCGAGATCCTGCCCACCGCCGCGGCCGCCGTGCTCGTGCTCCTGGCGCTGTTGACCGCGACGGGGGCCTTCTACCCGGCCGTCGACGCCATCGCCGGCGAGAAGGAGCGGGGCACGATCGAGACACTGCTCATCGCGCCGTGCAGCCCGTTCGACGTCGTCGCCGGGAAGTTTCTGGCGGTGTTCGCCGTCACGCTCGCCACGCTGCTGGCCAATGCGGTGTCGATCCTCCTCACGATCACGGTGCTCGTGCGGGTGCTGCCGGGGGCGAGCCTCGCGAGCGTGGCCGTCGGCGAGGCGGCGGCCTGCGGCACGGTGATCGTCGCGGCCTACGTGGGGCTCGCCGCGGTCGCGGCGGCGCTGTGCCTGGCGGTGACGGCAGCCGCCAAGAGCGGCAAGGAGGCGCAGAACACGCTCACTCCCGTGGTGATGCTGATCGCGGCACTCGCCGGCTCGGCGCTCCTGCCCGGCGCGGCCGGCCGCCGCTGGCTCCCCGCGGCCCCCTTCGCCGGCCAGGTCGCGGTGGCCCGCTCGGTGCTCTCGACGTTCGACGATGGCACGGCGGCCACCTTCCCGCCGGCAACAGACACCCGGCCGCCGAGCGTCGCCACCGGCCTCGCCATGTCGCTCGTCTCGTCGGCCGTGGCCACGTGGCTTCTGCTCCTCGCCACCGCGGCGCTGATCACGAGCGAAGAGACCCTCTTCCGCGGCCCCGACGCCGCCTCAACGGGTTGCCATCGGCCGGCGCCGAGGCCCACGCCCACGGCGTGGCAGGGCTTCGCCGCGGTCCTCGCCGGCTTTGCGGCCCTCTGGTATGCGCAGGGCCTCGCGCCCGCGGCGTTCGTGCCGGCGCTGCTGGCCCAGCAGGCGGTCGCGGTGCTGGTGCCGCTGCTGATCGTGTCGTGGTGGCAGCGGGTCGATGCCCGCGAGACATTCGGCCTGCGGCTGCCGGGTGGCCCGGTCGCGACGGTCGCTGCCGTGGCCGGCGCCGCGGCGGTCGGCGTCGGCCTCTTCGGCAGCGGCGCGGCCGCCACGCTCGCCCTCTGGGGGAGCGACGTGTCGCCTGAAGCCCGGGACCTCGCCACCCGCCTCGTGACCCTCGTGCGGGAGAGCCCGCCCTGGCTCGCCGCCCTCGTGCTCGCGGTGATGCCCGCCGCGTGCGAGGAACTCTTCTTCCGCGGCTGGCTTCTCGCGGCGTTCGCGGGCGAGCGGCCGGCTGCCCGCCGCCGCCTCGTCGCGATCACCGTGCAGGCCGCGATGTTCGCCGCCTTCCACCTGCTGCCGGAGCGGATGCCGCAGACGTTACTCGTGGGCCTGGTGCTCGGCTGGATGACGCTTGCCACGCGGAGCCTCCTGCCGGCGATCGTGGCCCATGCCGTCCACAACGCCACGCCTGTGGCCCTCGTGGCGATGGCGACCGACGCCGACCTCACGGCGATCGAGGCGGGATCGGGATCGCTGCCCCCCGGGATGCTCGCCGGCTCGATAGGATGCCTGCTCGTGGGCGGCATCGCACTCGCGGTCACCGCCCATCGCCAGCGCACGCAGGAAGGACGCTCGTGATGGATTGCCGACGGAATCTGCTGACCGTGCTCGCCTGGCTCGCCGCGGCCAGCACCATCGCCGCGGAGCCGGCTGCCGGCCCCGATGCCCCACCGCCAACGAAGATGCTCCGCGTGGGAGTCACCCCGATCGCCTCGCTCGTCGAGTGGAAGGGCGACCATCCCACGGGGGCGATGGTGTTGATCTGGGAGGACCTCGCCCGCCGGCTCGGCGTGGGCAGCCAGTACGTGAAGATCGGCACCTTCAACGACGTGATGAAGCAGGTGCGCACCGGGGCGATCGACGTGGCGATGGGGCCGCTGGCGATCACCGAGGAACGGGAGCGGTCGTTCGACCTCACGCACCCGGTGTTTCATTCCGGGATGCGGATCGCCGTGCGGCAGAAGCAGGATTCAGGGGTTCTCTCCGCCGTGCGGTCGATGGTGTCGTGGAACCTCGTCGCGCTCGTCGCGGCCGTGGCGGCGCTGGCGATCGCCTCGGGGCATCTCCTCTGGTGGTTCGAGCGGGGCCCGAACCCGCGGTCGTTCCCGCCGGAGTATCCCCGCGGGGTGGGCGAGGCGATCTGGTGGATCGCCTCGACGATCGTCACCGGCGGCTGTGACGACAAGCACGTCGACGGCCCGCTCGGCCGACTGCTCGCGCTGGCCTGGATGATCGGTGGCATCGGCCTGATCGCCACGTTCACCAGCGTGCTCACCGCCACGATGACGGCCGAGCAGGTCAGGGGCGTGATCCACGGGCCGCGCGACCTCGCGGGCCGGGCCGTGGGCGTGCAGGAGGCAGCCGTCACGGTGGGCTCCGTCCGGCAGCGCGGGGGCATGCCGCAGGAATATCCGACGATCCGCGACGCCCTCGAGGCGCTCGATCTCGGCATGGTGGAGGCGGTGGTCGGCGAGGCGGAGACGCTCATCCATCTCGTTAACGACATGAATCGGACGAACCTGCGGGTGATCGGCCCCGTGTTCGACACCTTCGACTTCGGCATCGCCATGCCCGGGGGCAGCCCGCTGCGGGAGGAGCTCAACACCGCGCTGTTGCGGATGCGAGAGGATGGCACGCTCGACCGGATCCGGGATCGCTGGCTCGGCAGGCACGAGTGATGCAGTCGTACCGCTTACGCGGTTACGCTTCCTAACAGGGAAGCCCAATCGCGTGAGCGATGGGGACCACGCTTGATGTCACGCGCCCGCGGCGTCGAGCCGCGCGCGGAGCTCGGCCACCTCGCGCTCGAGCGCCGCGAGCCGCTGCTCAAGGTCTGCGGAAGCCGGCGGCGGCGTTCGTGCGAGCGCCTCGTCGGCAGCCTCATCGGCCGTCGACGCTGCCGCGGCGGCCGTGCCCACGCCGGCCCGCACCTTCTCGAGCTTCTCCTCCGGCAAGAGCCCGTGGGTGAGCATCCGGCCGCGGCCCGGCGGCGAGAGCCACACCACGAGGCCGCGGTCGGCGAGGCGGTCGAGGTGGCCCCGCAGCGCGTCGAGGTCGGGGATCGGATCCATGCGGCTCGCGCGGCCCCGCAGATCCCCCTCCGTCTGCTCGCCCCGCAGCAGCAGCTCACCGACGATCGCGAGCTCCTCCTTGCCCACGCCGAGCCACTCGTAGGCGAGGTGGCGATACCGCGGAATCTTCCCGCTGCCGAACACCTCGGCCACGGCACCGCTCCTCCGCAGGCCCGCGAGCGCCCGCGACACCTGCTCCTCGTCGAGCGTCATCACCGGATCGCGGTTGCTCCTCTGGTTGCAGCCGGTCACGACACCGTTGAGCGAGAGCGGATACTGGTCGGGCGTCGTCTTCGCCTTCTCGATCAGCACCCCGAGCACCCGCCGCTCGTTGGCGTCGAGTGGCCGCACGGCCCCGCCCGTCGTTCCGCCTGCGTCGTCCATCGATGCTCCTTCGTTCGCGGCCCCGCGGCGATCAGATGCCCACGAGGATCACCGCCAAGGCGGTGAGGCCCACCGTCACCAGCGCGATGCCCATGTAGCGGGCGATCGGCGGCCGGTCGGCATAGCGGTAGTCTTCGGCGAGGATCGCCTTGAGCATGTGCCGGTGCTCCCACATCCCGGCGAGCGTGGCTGCGATTCCAAGGGCGATCAGGGCGGCGCCGGCGATCCGGGTCTTGAGCGGCGAGAAGCCGATCAGCTTCCCGTCGAGGCCGATGGCCGCCTGCCCCACCTGCTCGATGCCGAACCCCAGGCTGATCATCGCCAGGCTGGTGCGGATCCAGGCGAGGAGCGTGCGGTCGGCCGCCTCGCGGTTGCGTTCGCGGGCCAGTTCATTGGAGAGCGACGGCGGCTCGGTGGGCGTGGTCATGCGTGGCAGGATACCAGCCCCGGCCGTGTACCGCTCGCCGTCCGGGAAGCCCGATCGCGTGAGCGATGGGGACCACGCCCAAGGTGAGGCAGTCGCACCGCTCACGCGGTGACGCTTCCCGGAGGTATCGCTCGCCGTCCGGGAAGCCCAATCGCGTGAGCGATGGGGACCACGCCCAAGGTGAGGCAGTCGTACCGCTCACGCGGTGACGCTTCGCGAAGCGGGCGTTCGCCCCTGCGCGCGTACGCTCACTTGACCTCCAGGGGCACCGCGGCCGAGTGGGCGGAAAACTCGGGCGCATAGCGGCTCTGGATCGAGGCGAAGCCGCTCGACGCCGTCCCGCGGTGGGCCGCCCGCAACGAATACTCGAACACGTGCGTGCCCCGCGGCAGCCGCTCGAAGAAGAGCCGCGTGCTTGCGTCACGGATCGCGAGATACCAGGCGGCCCCGTCGCCGAACCGCCATCCCGAGAGCACGTCGACCGGCTCGGTGAGGCTTGGCCGGTGGTCCGCGAGTTCGAGGTATTCGTAGTCGCGGTCGCTCGTCACCACCAGCCGCACCACGAGCTCGTCGCCCGGCGCCACGGTGGTGGCGGGCTCGAGCACCGGCCCCGCCTTCGTGAAGGTCTTCACGAACAGCTGCTTTTCGATGGCGAGTTCCTCGCGGCCCGCTGCCGGCACGTTGGCGATGTCGTCGAGATACTGCCAGTGCACCCCGCCCCAGGCGAGCCCCGCTCCGGGCTTCTTCATCACCACCTCGCCCATCGCCGGCGTGATCTCCCGCCGCACGAACCGCTCTTCGAAGAAGCCGGTGCCGGCCTCCACCTTCGCCGGCGCGAGCGGCTCGCCGCCGACGGTCACTGTCACGAGCTCTGTGTCGTCCAGCAGATCGTCGCCGCGGCCGAGGAGGCAGCCGACGGCGTCGGCCGTGGCCATGCTGCCGGGCCAGCGGCTCGTCCGCTTCTGCGACAACAGCCACGCCTTCATGCCCTCCACGGCATCGGCATCGCCCGTGATCTCGTCGAAAGCCTCGATCATCACGCTCTGTGTTTCGATCGGCGCACTGGCCCAGCTCCACCACACCGGATGCGGCTCCCGCCACCACATTCCCTGCCAGGAGTCTTTCTCGGCGCCCGGCTTCACATCGGCATCGACGGCCCGCTCCTTCAGGCTCGCGAGGATCGAGGCCGCCGCCTCGCGGTCGCCTGCCCGATGGAGCGCAAGGGCCACGTGCCCCTGCGACCGCCGGCCGAGCTTCGGCCACGTCCGCTTCGCCACGTCGAGGCCCCAGCCGATCGCGGCGGCGGCGTCGCCCTGCGGCGGTGCGTCGGCCGCGAAGAAGCTCCGCGCGAAGAGGGCGTAGGCACCGGTGGCGGTGAGCACCGGATCCTTGATCCCCTTCGCCACCCGCTGCTCCTCCACGAGCCGGCCGTCGAGCCAGGGCAGCGCGGCCACTGCCGGCTGCACGTCGACCGCCACGCCATTGGCCCGCAGGCGGCCAAGGCCGGCGACGATCGCGAGCGTCACGTGATCGCAGGAGCGGCCGCCGGGAAACCACGGCCAGCCACCGTCGCCATTGCGCAGGGATTCGAGCCGCGCCAAGGCCGCCTGCACCTCGTTCTCCGCCCGCGTGGCGTCGAAGAGCAGGGCGATCCTGGCCCGTGCCTCCCGCTCGTCCACCGCGTCGCGCACCCAGGGGGTTTCGGCGAGGAGCGTCTTCACGAGGTCGGTGTTCTTCTCGAGCGGGCTCTCGAGCGCGTCGGTGCCCTTCCACTGCTCGAAGACCTTCGCGATCCGCGGGTCGGCGGTGGCCAGGTGCCGGGCGTAGGCGTTGGCGTAGAGCCTGGCGAAGAGCGTCTCGATGCCCTCGTCGTTTTCCTCCATCAGGCAGGGGAGCGCGAGCACGGCATACCAGGCCGGGTTACCGGCCGCCTGCACCACGAGCGATTCGCTCCGGATCTCGGAGCCGGCCGACCCGAGCAGCCTCTCGAGCTTCACCCGCCGCTCACCGGGGCCGCGGATCGTGATCGGCGCCGTCTCGGCGACGGGCACCCGCCGCGGCAGCACGGGCACGAGGGCCTCCTCGCCGTCGGCGGCCCGCTTCGCCGACGACGTGCTCACGCCCGTGGCCGTGTAACGGAGCACATCGGTGCCGTCGGCCACCTTCACGGTGAACATCACCGGGTTCGATTCGCCCGCGGCCAGATCGAAGGCCTGTTCGCGGGGGCTCTCGACGAGCCCGTCGCGGGAGTCGCCCGTCCGGGCGTCGGCCAGCGCGAAGGTCACGCTGCCGGCGAGCCGACCGGTGGAGGTGTTGCTCACCTTCACCGGGATCTGCACGACATCTCCCTCGCGGAGAAACCGCGGCACGAGCGGCTCCACCATCAGATCCTTGGCCGACACGCAGGTGTCGAGGATCGTGCCGCTCCGCAGGGCGGCGTCGTGGGCCAGCCCCTTGAACTGCCAGGTGGTGAGCGTGTCGGGCAGCGTGAACTCGATCGTCACGCTCCCGTCGGTACCCGACGTGAGTGTGGGGAGGAAGAAGGCCGTCTCGGCGAGGTTCGTCCGCGGCGGGGGCGGCACGTCGCGAGCGGGCTTCTCGCCGCCGCGGTCATTGCCTTCCCCCTGACCGGCCGTCGGTGCGGCGGACTTCGCGACGGCCCGATTGTCGGCAACCAAGCCCAAGCCCTCCGACGGCGCGGCATCGGCCGTGGCTGCCGCGGGCATCGCCATCAACACAGCACCCTCGAGTGGCGAGCCGCCGCGCATCATCCGCCGTCGCATCCCGCCGCCGAATCCCCAGCCCCCGTCCGGCGAACTGAAGGGGTCACGGAGTTCGCGGTACGTGATCTGCACGTCGTCGAAGGCGGTCGCCCACATGCCGCGGAGGCCGGTGAACCCGGCGGCGGCATTGGTGAACGCCACGTCGGCCGTGCCCCACTCGCTGCGAAAGAAGCCCTGCAACCCGGCGGCGGGCCACTGGTGTTCGGCGAGCGCGTCGAGCGACTGGTCGTAGAGCAGGGCGAGCATCTCGGCCGCGGCCGGCGACTCGGGCCCCGCGAGCGGATCGGCCACGCTCGTGATCGTGGCCCGCCACACCTCCTTCGTCGCGGGCTCCATCCGGCGGGTGAAACGCTGCCAGGCGATCGCGAGCTTCTTGTTCGTCCACGGCACCTGCACCGTCCGCCGCTCGCGGTGCAACCGGCCGTCACGCACGAGCCAGGCCGTCACGGTGAACCCGCCGCGATCCTCGTCGCCGGCGGCCACGCGCACGGGCCACTGCGTGCGGCCCGGCTCCGTCCAGAAGCGCTCGAGCACCCGCCCCGCCCGCGAGATCTCCACGAGCGCCCGCCCCTGGCCGTAGCCCGTGCCGAGGATCGCCGCGAACTCGCGGCCCGCCTCGACCGACTCCTGTTCCGCGGCGAGTGCAAACGGCCGCTTCACGGGATAGCGGGGTGCCGCTGGATCGATCACCGTAAACGTCGACTCGGCCTGCACCTCGGGGGCACCGGCCTTGCCGGGGATCGTGAGCACGGCCCGGTAGATGCCCACCGGCAGCGTAGCCTTCACCTCGGCCTTCCCGGTCTTCGCGTCGGTGGTCACGTCGCGGCTGTCGACCGCCGCGCCGAGTGCCCAGGTATCGGGATCCTGCGGCTTCGGCACCGGCTGCGGCCGCACGTCGGCGGCGGAGGCGGCGGCCTTGACCTTGCGGGCCGTGCCAAACGGTCGCGGCAGCGGCATGGGCGCGTCGTCGCCGAAGTCGCCGCGATCGACCTCCGCCGGTTGCACGACCGCATGGATCGCGAGCGTACCTGCGGCCCCGCGGGGCTCGCCGTCGAGCGACCGCGTGGCGAGCGTGAGCGCCACCGCCGCGGCCGGCTGGCCGGCCTTGTCTTTCACGTCGGTCGCCACCGCCTGCCAGTCGCTCCGCTCGATCGTGGCCTCCACGTCGGCGTAGCCCGCCGCCACGGTCCGCTCGTCGCTGCGGGTTTCGCCGCTCGTGTCGGTCACGTCGGCGACGATCTCGTAGGTGAACACCGGCAGCGCCGCCTTCGGCACGCTGCGGTCGGGCATCGCGGGAAACCGCACGGTGAACGTGCCGTCGGCGCCGGTCACCTCGGTGCCCCGGGCGATCTTCCGACCTTCGTCGCCGAAGGGGATCCAGGGGAAGCACCAGCGGCACCAGAAGGGCAGCCGCATCCGCCGCTCCACCCGCCAGGCCACCTTCGCGCCGGCCACCGGCAGGCCGGTGTAGGTGGTGGCGGTGCCGGTGAGGGCCACGGCCTCGCCGAGCCGCACGGCGCCCGTGGGTGCCCCGAGCTCCACGCGAAACTTCGGCCGCTTGTATTCCTCGACGCGCACGGCCACGCCGCCGCCGAAACCCTGCGTGTCGGCGGCGAGCATCCACTGCCCGGGCAGCGCCCCGGTGGGAATCGGGAACGACCCGTGAAACGAGCCCACGGCATTCGTCACGTGCTCGGCCTTCGCCACCTCGCGGCCGTTGGCATCGCGGAGGGTGACGGCCACCTGCCGCTTCGCGATCGCCTGGTAGTCGCGGCCGTCGTGGTCGAACGAGCCGGCGATGCCCTTGTAGAAGACGGCCTGCCCCGGGCGGTGGATGCCGCGATCGGTCACGAGCACGACCGAGATGCCGCGCTGCTCGGGTTCGTTCTGCCAGACATGCGTCGAGTCGGTCGGCACGCTGTGCGTGGCCCCGGCGATCGCGGCCGTCGCCACGAGCACGACTTCCCGGCCGCTCGTGGCGGGGAGTTCGTAGCGGCCCTCGGCATCGGTCGTGGCCGACGCTTGCTTCACGAAGCCTGCCGGAGCGCCGCGTTGCTCGCGCACGAACACCGTTACCGTGGCCCCGGCCACGGGCTCGCCCGAGGCGATGTCGACCACGTGCCCCATGAGCAACCCCTTTTGCCCCCTGGCCTGGTGCCCGTGCGTCGACACCACCGCCAGCCGCGTGATCCACACCATCGTGACCTGCACCACGTTGTCGTGCTCGCCGAAGCCGGGATCGTGGCTGGCGATCACCCAGTAGGCCCCGGGCGGAAGCGACTCGGGCTCGAACACGCCCGCCGGCACGTCGTGGTGCCGCGAGCGGAAGTCGGGCGTGGCGGGGAGATCGACGGCGGCCGTCTTCACCGCGGGCAGGGCCAGGATCGCCGCGCGGTCGGCGTGGTCGAGCCACGCGGGGTGGGGTTTGCCGGCCGCAAGCCGTGCGGACCAGTCGGCCTTCGCGAGGCGGAGGTGCACCTTCGCCAGGTTTTTGTAGGTCACGCGGATCACGGGCCAGGGGGCGGCCCATGCCCGTTCCGAGGTGAGCGAGAGTTCCTTGGCGTCGATCTCCTTCACGAGGTTTTTGCAGAGTGTGCCGCCCGGGCTCGTGGGATGCTTGTCGGCCGCCTGCACCGCGATCGCCCGGGCCTCGACGAGGTCGTTGTGCTCGCGGGCGATCGTCGCCAGCGCATGGGCCGCCTGCGCTGCCGTCTCGTGATCGCCGGCCCGCGCGAGGAAGGCCTCGAGGGCGTCGGCCTGGCGGTCGTCGCCGCTCACGTCGCCTGCGTCCACCGCCACGCCCGCCGCCCACTGGATGCGGTCGAGATCGGCCGCGAGGAAGGCGGTGCGATCGGCGTCGGTCGCGTGGAAGTCGAGCAGGCTGCGGTAAAGCCTCGCGGCCTGGAGGACCGGCGAGTCGGTGTCGGCGATGGCCTTGTCGTCTTCCGGCTTCCACGCCCGAAACTCGTCGGCGGTGCCGAGGGCGGGACTCGTGGCCTCGAGCTCGAAGGCATCTTCGGGATCGGCGAGGCCGCGTTCGCCCGAGGCGGCAAACGCGATCGCATCGCGCGCCACCACGTCCCACATCGTGGGCCGGTAGGCGTCGGGCATCGTGCCCTTCGTGAGGATCGCGGCCCAGTCGGCCACCGGCAGCGACTTCAGGCCATCTCCGCCATCGAGGGCCGCGCCGAACCGGGCCCGGATCTCGCGCACGATCGTGGGCAGGTCCCACTCATTGATCCGCGAAAGGTCGGTCGCATCGGCCCCGCCGGTGGTTCGCTGCTGGAACCGCCAACGGTTCATCTGGAAATAGCCCCACGTCCAGTTGGCGCGGATCGCCTCGAGCACGGCCCTGGTCTCGGGCGGCGCCTTCTCGATGGCGTCGGCGAGCAGGATCAGCCGCTGGGGATCGTCTCCGGGCCGGTCGCCGGTCTCGGTGAGGACCCGCGTGGCGATCGCCCGGGCCACCTCGGCCCACGCCTTGGCCTCGGTGGCCGCCTGCTCGACGCCGGCGAGGGCTTCGGCGGCCGTCTTCGGCCGGCCCTCGGCGAGGGCCTTGTCGACCCGCTGCCAGGCCTCGGCCCGGGGGCCGGGGGTGGGCTCGTCGGCGTGGGCGAAGCGATTCCTCACGGCAGGCTCTCCGAGAAACACGATGGCCGTCGCGCTCGCCGCCACGGTGGCGGCGAGGCGGAAGCGACGGGAAAAGGGGTGGATCGCTCGCATGCCGGGATGGTCTCCGCGGGGGTGCTCGTGGGCCCAAAAGTCTACGTCGGGCCCACGTTTAGACGCCTCATCCGTAGCCCAAGTTCCCGCCCCGCGTGGACCAGCGTCCGGGGCCTGGGCAATCCCGAGCCGGGCGAGCTCGCGGACGCCAAAAATCCCGGAATCCACACGCGCCCTTGCAATTGCGACGATCCACGCCAGATTTTAAGGTTCCTCTCCCGGGCTCGTCGGGCCCCCAGCTGTCCAAGGTTCCAGCCATGCGTACCAAGAGCGTCGTTCCCCGTCTGCGTGCCAAGAAGCGTCTGTTCAAGCGGGTGAAGGGCTCCGTCGGCGGTCGTCGCCGGCTGCTCCGCACGGCCAAGGAAGCGATCATCCGCGCAGGCGTGTACGCCCGCCGCGACCGCCGCCGCAAGAAGCGTGACTTCCGCCGGCTGTGGATCGTGCGGCTCAACGCCTCCTGCCGCGAGCGGGGCTTCCGCTACAGCCAGCTGATCGCCGGCCTGGAGAAGATCGGCTGCGAGCTCGACCGGCGGACGCTCGCCGAGATGGCGGTGCTCGATCCAACCGGCTTCGACGCCGTTGCCGCCGAGGTCAAGAAGGCGCTCGGCCTGCCGGAGACGGCTGCGGTCGCCTGACGCCGTGACAGCCGTGCCGCTCGACTCCTTTCGTGCCGACCTCGAGCGGTTGCGCGCCGATGCCGAGAAGGCCCTCGCCGCCGCCGCCGATGCGACGGCGCTCGAGGCCGCCCGGGTCGAGTTTCTCGGAGCCCGCAGCGGCCGGCTGAAGGCGATCCAGAAGGCGCTCGGCGGCCTCGCCCCGGCCGACAAGCCGGCCGGCGGCAAGCAGTTCAACGACACGAAGAACGCGATCACCGCGAGCTTCGAGTCGGCGGCCGCGCGGATTGGCTCGGCCGCGGTCCGTGCGGAGACCGCCGGCATCGACGTGACGCTGCCGGGCATGCCCGTGCCGCTCGGCCATCTCCATCCGCTCACGCAGACGATTCGCCGGGTGCAGGAGATCATGGGCCGGCTCGGGTTCGAGAGCGTCGACGGCCCCGAGGTCGAGGACCAGTGGCACAACTTCGAGGCCCTGGCGATCCCGGCGGAGCATCCGGCCCGTGACCCGCTCGACAACTTCTATCTCGCCGTCGCCCGCGGAGCCGACCCGCTCCTGCTGCGATCGCAGACGAGCACGGTGCAGATCCGCGTGATGGAGCGGCGCGAACCCCCGCTGCGGATCGTGTCGCTCGGCCGGGTGTATCGCCCCGACACCGCCGACGCCACCCACTACCCGATGTTTCACCAGGTGGAGGGCCTGCTCGTGGAGCCTGGCACCACCATGGCCCATCTCAAGAGCGTGCTGAGGATGTTCGCCTCGAGCTTTCTCGGCGGCGACGTCCACGTACGGTTTCGCCCCTCGTTCTTCCCGTTCACCGAGCCGAGCGTGGAGGTCGACATGGAGTGGGGCGGCCGCTGGGTCGAGATGGGGGGCGCCGGGATGGTCGACCCCGCCGTGCTCGAGGCGGTGGGCTACGACCCCGACGCGGTCAGCGGGTTCGCCTTCGGCCTCGGCGTGGAGCGGATCGCGGCGCGGCGTTACGGTGTCGACGACATCCGCGACTTCTACCGCAACGACGTGCGGTTTCTCCGGCAGTTCTGAGCCATGATCATCTCCACGAACTGGCTGGCGGATTACGTGCAGGTGCCGAGCACGCTCGACCACCTGGTCGAGCGGCTGCTGATGGCGGGGCTCAACCACGAGTCGACGACCGCCGTGGGCGAGGATACGGCCGTCGAAATCGAGGTCACGAGCAACCGGCCCGACTGTCTCGGCCACCTCGGCGTGGCCCGCGAGGCGGCGGTGCTCTTCGGGCGTCCGCTGCACGTGCCCGACCCGCGGCCGCTGGAGGGTGCGGCTGCCGCCACAGGCAGCGTGGTCGTGGAGATCCACGCCGGCGACATCTGCCCCTGCTACACGGCCCGCGTGATCCGCGGCGTTCGCGTGGGGCCCAGCCCGACGTGGCTCGTCGATCGGCTGGCGACGGTGGGCGTGGCGAGCGTCAACAACGTGGTCGACATCACCAACTACGTGATGCTCGAGTGCGGCCAGCCGCTGCATGCCTTCGACCTCGCGAAGATCCGGGGCGGCCGGATCGTGGTGCGCCGGGCCGTCGAGGGGGAGCCGTTCGTCGCGATCAACCACAAGACCTACACCCTCAGCGACCGGATGTGCGTGATCGCCGACGCCGAGCGGCCGGTGGCGTTGGCCGGTGTCATGGGTGGCGCCGACACCGAGATCACCGTCGACACCACCGACGTGCTTCTGGAATCGGCGCAGTTCGCCCCCCTGCCGGTCCGCGCCGCAGCCCGCGGACTCGTCCTCGCCAGCGGCTCGTCGTATCGCTTCGAGCGCGGTCCCGACCCCGCGATGGTCGATTGGGCCAGCCGGCGGGCGGCCCAGCTGATCCTCGAGCTTGCGGGCGGCGTGCTCGAGCGCGGAGCGGTCGTCGCGGGCGAACTGGCCTGCGCGCCGGCGGTGATTCCGCTTTCGCCCGAGCGGGTGGCCGAGGTGCTGGGCGCCGACGTGACCGCGGCCCGACAGCGGGAGATCCTCACCAGCCTGGGCTTCGTCGCGGAGGCGGATGGCGGCCGCTGGCGGGCCCCCACCTGGCGTCGCGACTGCTGGCGGCCGATCGACCTCGTCGAGGAGATCGCCCGCATCGAGGGCTACGGGATCGTTCCCGAAGACACGCCGATCGCCGCCCGACCGGTCGAACTCTCCGCCCGCGAGCAGACGCTGCGCCGCAGCGGCGAGCTGCTGGTGGCGGCCGGGCTGTGCGAGGCGATGACCCGCAGCGTGGTGGGCGAGTCGCTCGCCGCGGTACCGAGCCCGTGGGGCGACACGCCGCCGCTGGTGATCGCACCGCCGCTCGTTCGCGGTGCCGACCGGCTGCGGCGGAGCCTGATCCCGAGCCTGCTCGAGGCCCGGGCCGGCAACGAGGCCGTGGGCGTCGCCGATGCCGAACTCTTCGAGATCGCCCGTGGCTACCTCGCCCGACCGGCGGGCGCCGCCGCGCCGCATCCGGCGGAGGAACCGCTCCTGGCCTCCTTCGTGATCGGCGGCGATTTCGCGCGGGCCAGGGGGCTCGTCGACGTGGTGCTGGCCGGCCTGCGGGTTGCGGGCGAATCACGGCGGCTCGTCTACCGGCCGATCACGCTCGAGCCCTTCGCCGCCGGTCGGGCCGCGGAGGTGGTGCTCGAGCAGGACGGTCAGCTGCCGGTGCGCGTGGCCGTGGTCGGCGAGGTGTCGAGCGAGTCGTCCGGCCGGCTCGGCCTGCATGCCGCCGTCGCGGCGGCCGAGATCCGCCTCGATCGGCTCGAGTTCGCGGCCGCGATCGAACGGTCGCTCGTGAAACCGAGCGACTTTCCGGCGGTGCAGCGCGACATCAACCTCGTGGTCGAAGAGCGGGTGCCGTGGGGTGATGTCGCTGCCGCGATCCACGAGGCCGCCGCCGGGATGCTCGACGACTGCAAGCTGGTGCAGGTGTGGCGGGACGCCGATCGTCTGGGATCCGGCCGCAAGAGCTTCGTGGTGGCTCTCACCCTGCGGAGCCATGCCGGCACGCTCTCGGGCGACGAGGCGGGCCGGATCGTCGAGGCGGTCGTGGCCGCCTGCGGCCGCCGCACCGGCGCCGTCCTCCGCGGCTGAAGCGTGATCGCGTGAGCGATTGGGCTTCAGCATGCCGGGCAGCGCGACCCTCCGACGCTACGACCGACGCTACGACCGACGCTACGACCGACGCTACGACCGGGAAGCGTAACCGCGTGAGCGGTACGACTGCGTGACGTTTGGCGTGGTCCCCATCGCTTACGCGATTGGGCTTCCATGCAGGATGCGTCAGCGGTCAAGTCAGCCCGGTTCGTCAGCGGTCAGCATACACCCGCGTGATCTCTTCCTTCGTGATCGGCGCGGGCTGGTCGGCGCTCGTGAGCTGCACCTGCACACGCTGGTCGCCTGCGCGGCGGCCGCGGGCGCGGATGCGGTAGACCGCTTCCTCGGCCGGGGCGAGCTTGGCCAGCGGTTCGAAGCTCACGGTCAGGTTCTCGAAGCGATGGCCGGCCGGGCCCTGCGCCTCGAGGGGTTCGAGGTCGCCGAGGAGCGTGGCCACCAGCCGCACGCCGGTGGCGGGCTTGGTGCCCTGGTTGCCGACGCGAACCACGTATTCCGTCACCCCCTCGACCTCGATCGGATCCTCGCTGTCGACGACCTCGAAGGAAAGGGCCGCGAGCCCCTCGACGTCGCAGGTGTGAGCGACCTGGGCCGAGAGACCGTCGGCGCTGCGGGCTGCCGCCATGATTTTCTGCGGGCCGAGCTCCACCGGCATCACGACCACCTCGACCGTGCCGGTCTCGCCGGCGGGCAGTTCCTCGAGATTCCAGAGCACCCGGTGTGTGCGATCGTCGTGCCAGCCGGCGTTGTTGGCCTTCACGAACTTCACGCCGGGGGGCAGTTGGGCGGCGAGTTCCACCGCCTGTGCCGGGGCGGTGCCGGCGTTGACCATCGAGATCGCGCAGGTCGCCGGCCGCTGCAGAAACCTTCGCAGCGGCATGTCGATGGCCAGTTCGAGGGTCGGGGCGGTCACCTCGATCGGGAGTTGGTGTGCGGTCTCCACGCCGCCGTCTGCTCGGGCCATGAGCCGCGCGGGTTGCATGCCCGGCCCGCGGGTTCCGAGCACGAGGTCGATCGTCCGTGATTCGCCCGGCCGCAGCTGGCCGACGTCGAACTCGAGTTCCCTGCCCGAGCGGTGCGAGACCGTCTCGGGGAGAAAGCCCTCGAGCACGACGCCCGTGGCCACGCCGGTGCCGGGATTGGTCACGGTGATCGTCACCTGCAGGTCGCGGCCGATGAGCACGGGTGCCGGCTGCTGGCATTCGATCCGCAGGTCGGCCTTCGTGGCGCGGGAGCGGACGCTGGCGTCGGTTCGGAAACTCACGCTCGCGACGCTGCCGATCTCGCCCTCCACCTGGGGCATCACCTCCATCGAGACGACCGCCTGCTCACCGGCGGCGAGGGCGCCCAGCGACCACACCAGCACGCCGTCGGCGTCGCCGGAGGCCTGGTTGATCGGGCTCGCCGGTGGCGTGGTGGTGACGAGGGCCGTGCCCTGTGGCACCGAGTCGCGGAGCAGGACGTCGTGCGCGGTGGCGCTGCCGACGTTGCGAACAACGATCTCGTAACGGGCGGTCTTCCCCACCGACACCTCGCGCGGGCCCCGCTTCTCCACGGCCACCTGCGGGGTCTGCACGCCCTCGAGCTGCATCGGTCCGGGGCGTCCCTGGCCGCTCCCCGGCGGTGGCTCCTGCCGCGGGGTCAAGGTCGCGACGGGCTCCGGATCTTCGTCGCCGAGGCCGTCGACGAGCGGCGGGGCGGACGCAAAGGGCGGGGCAGCCGCGAATGCGGGAGCGGGTGGAGGGGAAGCCGAAGG
>JBJTDZ010000068.1:0-43570 GCA_046092585.1 Pirellulales bacterium
GGAGCGGCGACGTGGCAAACCAGAGAGGGTAGGCGAGGGGGTCGGCAAACGCTCGAGGAGCCTTGGGCGTATCCTCGCCCCGGCGACGAGACTTTTGCCGCCCCCGAGCCGGCGATACACGTATCTCGAACGCGCTCTAGCACCTGATCACACGGGAACGCCACGCGGCCCCCATCGCTTACGCGATTGGGCTTCCCGCTGCAGGAAGCGTAACCGCGTGAGCGGTACGGTGCGTGTGGAGTTTCGGCCGATCAGCGAACGACGGTCGCCACGGTCGGCTCCTGCCACACCACGCGGTCGGCCTTCCGCCAGCCGGCGGCCACCCAACCGTCCTTCCGGGCATCGAGCTGCTCCATCGGCAGCGGCCCGGCCTTCTCGAGTTCGCCGGGGAGCTTCAGGGGCTCGACGTCGACCACGTCCTTGAAGACCTTGTTGAACCGCTTCTGGAGGATCCGCCGCAACGAGGTCTGCTGCACGTTGAGCTTTTCGCCGCCGCCGGGCACGAATCCCGGCGGGTAGATCTGCACATCACCGTCGCGGACGAGGCGAATCCGGCCCTCGGCGGGCTCGACCCGGTAGACCGCCCAGACGTCCATGGCATCGAACTCACGGTCGCCCGACGTGTAGCGGCTGCCGCGGACGGTCATCTTCACGCGGCTGTCGTCGACGTCGAGTTCCACCGGCCGCCGCTTGGCGAATGTGATCGACCACGGCGGCTGGTCGGCGTCGTTCTCGAGTTCCACCGGGATCGCCATGTTGTTCTTCTTCAGCTGCTCCTCGACGAACTGCTGCGTGATCGTGCGGCCGCCAAGCGTGATCTCGGCGGCGTTGTTGACCATCGACTCGTGCACGCGGGCCGAGAGCACGGCGTCGGGGTCGACGGCGGGCGGCGACGAAAACGCCGCAATCTGGTCGGCCAGTGCCTTGCGGGCCGTCACCTGCAGCCGCGAGTCGGTCGTGCCGATTCGCAGCAACTCCGGATACCAGCCCCGCTCCATCAGCGGGCGGCGGAACTTCGCCTGGTAGTCGGCCGCGGCGCGGGCGATCGGGCCCGCGGTCTGGCTCTCGAACTGCTCGCGAACCCGCTGGCGGGCCCGCTGCTCGGCGATCGCCTCTGCCTGCGGCCGCATCTGGGCGACCTTCTTGGCCGCCATCTTGCGGATCAGCCGCCGGGCGAACCGGCTCGACACGCCGATGCCGGCGGTCCGCGTGTCGGCCGACGCATGGGCCTCGACCGGCAGGAAACTGATCCGCTGATCGTCGATCAGGAGCCGCTTGCGGGCACCGACCGTCGTGGTGCCGAGGGTGCACACGGTGACAGGGCCCTTCGAGCCCCGGGTGTCGGAGTAATTCGTGGCGTCGAGCCTGAGATCGACGATGGCCCGCTCGTGCGAGGGCACGAAGTCGAGCAGGACGAGCCCCGTGGTGTGGCCGGACCCGCGCACCCGCGTGCCGAGCACGACGTCGTTGATCGGCGAGACTTCGTCGATCGCCCGGTTCACACCGCTGCCCAGCAGGCTCTCGTCAACCTCCAGAAAGAGGTTGGGGTGACTGACCGCCTCGCGGACGCGGGCAACGGCGGCCGGGGCCTGGCCGGAATCCGCCAGACGGGCCAGCAGTGGGCCCACCGGGGCGAGCGCCTCTGGCGTGCCCGAGGCGGCGCCGGCCGCGACGGCCGCAGCGAGCTTCTCGATCCGCTGGGCGTAGACTTCGGCGGCCTGGGGGTTGGTGGCGGCGTCGGCCACCTCGAGGTAGCTGGCGACGGCCCGGCGAACCGCGGCGAACTGCGGCATTTCCAGGCCATTCTCCTCGGCATCGAGCAGGCCGAAGAGCCGCCGGAGCGTGGCGGCGTCGGCGTGGGCTCCGGCAGCCGCCTGCCGCTGGAGCGTCGGCCAGTCGAGGTACTCGCGCCAGTTCTGGCCGCTCGCGCTGCGGGCGAGCAGGCGGTCGAGCGGCCCCAGCGCCTCGCGGAGCTTCGCCGCCGCTGACGAGAGCCGCCCCTCGCCAACCGGCCGAAACGTCTCACCCTGCTCGAGCGACTGGGCGGCGAGGTCGGCCAGATCGGCCGCCCGCGCCCCGACCTGCAGGCCGGTGATCGCGACGACGAGGAAGAGAGCGCGAACGGTGCTGGTGATCGACATGCGGGCGGCGTCCTGGGGGCTCTAGAAGGCTGTCGCCGCCCGGGAGAGGGCGACGACGGTGACGGTCGAAGGGGCCGGGAGTCTATCCCGATCGGTGGCGGCTCCTCCACAGCAGGATTTTTGCGGCCGGGTCAGCACTGTCTCGCGATGCGGCTAAGCCGTTGCCAGCACTGTAGTTGCCGCTGCCTCGACCCCTGTGATGGCAGGCACGTCGTGCCCGCCAGTTGCTTGCCACGGCCGGCACGGGGTCGTTCAATGCCGCTCGTGATCCCCGCTCCCCTTCCTCCTGCCCTGAGGTGGTCGATGTCCCTGCCGTTGCCTGCACGATGGTTTGCGATCCTCGCCGTCACGATCGCCGCATTCGCCCGCGCCGAGTCCGGCCGGTCGCCGGATGCCGCCGACCCGGGGGCGGTGCAGGCGATCGACGACTACGCCGCCGCGGGGGAAGCGGCCCGGCAGGCCGGGGCGATGCTGCTGGTGTCGATCGCGCCAGGATCCGACGGCGCCACCGACGTGGTCGGCGAGCGGCTGGCATCGCCCGAGATGCAGGAGCGGTTCACACGCAGCGGAGTGCCCTGGGTGATCTGTCGCCTGTCGCGTGCCGACACCGGGACGCTCGTCTCCGACCCGTCGCTCGTCGAGATGCGCGGGGGCCCAGGGGTGTTCGTGGTCGACCACTCGCACGAGGAGTGGCGCGGGCGGGTCGTCTCGATCCTGCCGCGTACTTCCGGCCGCTACTACCGCTTCGAGCCGCATCATGTCGACGAACTCGCGTCGCTGCCCCCCGCATCGCTGACGCAGCGGTCGATGATCCTCGCGGTGCGGCTCCACGCCGAGCAGCCGCGAAGCACGGAGGGCACCTGCGAACCAGGGCTCTGCACCGCGGCCGCCGCCCACTCGGCACACCAGGCGCGGATTCACCGGCAGGGCCACCACGGCTGGGAGACACGGTCGCGGCAGCTCGGCGGAGCCGTGGCCGAGGTCTGCGCAGAGAGCTGGGAGCACCAGGATCTGCTCGACTCGTGCGTCGACTGCGTGGCGAGTTGGCGGCAGTCGCCCGGACACTGGCGGGCCGTGAGCGGCACGCACGCGGCCTACGGCTACGACATCCGCCGCGGCACCAATGGCATCTGGTACGCCACCGGGATCTTTCGGGAGTAAGGCCCCGGCCACCCGACATCGAGCGTGATCCCCATCGCTCACGCGATTGGGCTTCCCACGGCAGAAGCCGGGTGGGAGGCACGCGCAGGAGCCGGTGAACTTTGCCTGCTACGTGAGGGACACCATGCACCCGCGAGCGGGAATCGGCAAAGTCCACCGGCGACGAGCATGCCTCCCGCCCGGCGAACGTCCGCGTCCCCATCGCTCCCGCGATTGGACTTCCCAGCCGAGGGCGATCAGTCGACGCGGGGAGACGCCGCGGGCAGCACGAAAATCTTGCCGTCGCCCATGCGGCCACTGCGGGCCACTGCCGCGATCCGCTCCACGACCTCGTCGGCCCGCTCGTCATCGACCCAGACCTGGATCTCGACCTTGGGGAGAAAGGCGAGCGAGTAGTCGCTCTCGCCATAAGCGTCGAGGTAGCTCTTCTGCCGGCCGTAGCCCTTCACCTCGCGAACCGTACAGGCCTCGATCGGCAGCGTCTCCAGCGCCGCGAGCACCCGCTCGGCGAGGAACGGCTTCACGATCGCGATCAGTTCCCTCACCGGTTCGGTCAACTGAAGAAGTTTTCGCCGAACAGGTTCAGCGGCGGCTGCGTGGTGACGGTGATGTCGCCGTTGACCTCCGTCTGGCAGGCCAGTCGCATCTGCGACTCGTTGCCGATGTAGGCGAGCGACACGGCCATCCGGGCCGACTCGAGCAGACCCCGCCGGCTGCAGTTTTCCATCCCCTTGGTGACGAGCACCCGGCAGCTGCCGCACGAGCCCAGGCCGTGGCAGTTGGCCACCTTGTGGACACCCGGGTAGAGCTGCACCCCGGCACGGATCGCTTCCTTCCGGAGATTCGCTCCGGCCGGCACCTGGATTTCCTTCTTTTCGTTGGTGAACGTGATGGTTGGCATGGGAAACTCTCGATGGACCGGACCCGTTTCGCCGATACTGTAGCCGTCCTCCCCGCAACGTCCAAACAAGGCAGCCCCGCCATGGCGGAACTGACGAAGTATCAGCAGTCGGTCGTCAGGAACTACTACGCCAATCTCGACACCGCCCTGCTCCAGCGGCTGGGCGAGCAGGTCACCGACCTCTACCTGGCCGAGGGGAAGAAGCGGGAAAAGCTCTGGGCCAACATCGTCGGCTCGCTGACGAAGCTGGGCGTGCCGAAGTCGCGAGTCGATCAGGTGCGGCAGTCGGACGACGCCCGGAAGCTCGCCGGCCTGCTCCAGGAACTCCTCGCGAAGGAGTGACGGCCGGGCACCACGGCCACCGATTGACCGGGCCGGCGGTCGGCCCCATCCTGTGGACTTTCGCTCCGCAGGAACCGGCCGCGCCATGACCGCTCCCGATACGCCGTCCACACCGTCCCGCGCCGCGGCCGTCGAAGCCCTTCGCTGGAGAAAATTCCCGGTGCTCGACGACGGCTTCGTGGCCCTTGTCGACGTGATGGGTGACGACGGCTCCGTGGTGCAGGCGGCCCGCGTCAGCTACGGCGAGGGCACGCGGCAGGTGAGCGACGATCGCCAACTGATCCGCTACCTGCTGCGGCATGCGCACACCACGCCCTTCGAGATGGCCGACCTGAAGTTCGTGGTTCGCGTGCCGATGGACTGCTGGCGACAGTGGATTCGCCACCGCACCGCCAGCGTCAACGAATACTCGACCCGCTACTCGCTGGCCATCGATTCGATGCAGGGCACCGGCGATGCCGAGTGGCGGACCCAGGCCACCTCCAACCGCCAGGGCTCTGCCGGCCTGGCGGCCGCCGAGACGGGCTCGCGGCTCACGCAGGCGGAGCACGAACTCCAGGACTTCGCGCGCCGGGTCTACGAGGAGCGGCTGGAGGCGGGGATCGCACGGGAACAGGCCCGCAAGGACCTGCCGCTCTCCACCTACACCGAGGCCTACTGGAAGATCGATCTCCACAACCTCCTGCACTTCCTCGCCCTGCGGATGGATTCGCACGCGCAGCTCGAGATCCGCCGCTACGCCGAGACGATCGGCCGCGAGATCGTGGCGCCGCTCTTCCCGCTCGTCTGGGAGGCGTTTCTCGACTACCGCATGGAGGCGATGCGGCTCACCCGGCTCGACCGCGAGGTGATTGCGCGGCTCGTCGCGCAGGCGGGCGGCCGCGGCTTCCCGGCCTCACCCGAGGCATTTCTCGCCGCCCAGGATTCGTCCTGGAAGGGTCTCGCCCGGTGCCGCGAGCGGGATGAATGCCTCGAGAAGCTCGTCTCGCTCGGACTCGTCGCCCGTTCCACCTGACCACACGGAGCCCCCCCCGTGCCCACGCCCGCCGAAGAAGTGCTCGCCGTCACCCGCCGGCTGCTCGACGCCGTCGCCGCCGCCGATTGGAAGACCTACAAGGAACTCGTCGCCGACGACATCACCTGCTTCGAGCCCGAGGCGAAGGGGCAGCTCGTCGAGGGGCTGCCGTTCCACAAGTTCTACTTCGACCTCGCCGGCGAGAAGGCGAAGGGGCCTTCGGCCACCACCACGCTCGCCTCGCCGGTGGTGAAGATGGTGGGCAACGACGTGGCGGTGGTCTGCTACGTGCGGCTCGTGCAGAAGCTCGACGCCTCTGGAAGCCCCGTGGTGCAGAGCGGCGAGGAGACGCGGGTCTGGGTGCGGATGGCGAGCGGCTGGAAGCACGTCCACTTCCACCGCAGCCTGCCCGGCTGACGAGTCGCTACGGCGGCGGCATCACGCCGCACGGCGGCGCGCCAGCCCTGTGCCAGTTGCATCGGGCAGCCGACCGGGAGGCATGCTCGTCGCCGGCGGACTTTGCCGATGCACGCTCGTGGGTGCGTGGTGCCTCCGGTCTGGCAGGCCAAGTTCACCGGCTCCTGCGCGTGCCTCCCGGCCAGCTGCCCTTCACGTATGACGAGGCGCCCGAGTATGCCCCCATCGCTCACGCGAGCGGGTTTCGTGGCAGGACGAGCACCTCGGCCTCGAGCCCGGGCTCGGCCCGCGCGCCGGCCGGCAGGGCGACGAGGCCGTCGGCCGCGGCTAGGCCTACGAGGTCCGACGAGCCGGTCCACGGCAGCGGCGTGATCTGCAGCGCGGCAGCTTCGCGCTGGAGCCGACACGGAAGATAGACGGGGCGGTCAGCCGCCGCCTTCGCCGGGGCCACGAGCACGCCCCGCTCCCGCGGCAGGTGCCACGCCCCTGCGGGCCGACCGGCGAGGATCGCCAAGGCCGGCCGCACGAAGAGCTGAAAGCAGACGAGGCTGCTCGCCGGGTTGCCGGGCAGGCCGAACACGAGCGCCGGCGGGGACGCACCGCCGCGGACGAGCCGACCGAACCACACAGGCTTGCCCGGCTTGAGCCGCACCTTGTGGAACACCTGCTCAACGCCGCATTCCGCGAAGATCGCGGGCACGAGGTCGAGATCCCCTGCCGACACGCCTCCCGAGAGCACGAGCACGTCGGCGGCGAGCCCCTGCGACACCGCGGCACGAATCGCCTCGGGCCTGTCGGCCACGATGCCGAGCGGAATCGGCTCGGCGCCGAATTCGGCGACGGCCGCGGCGAGCATCGGCCCGTTGGAGTTGCGAGTCTGACCGTGGTCGGGCGTGACCTCCGGCCGCACCAGTTCGCTGCCGGTGGAAAGAATCGCCACCCGCGGCCGCGCCGCGGCCAGCACGTGCGTCGCGCCGGCCTCGGTGGCGAGCCCGACACCCGCCGCCGTGAGCACGGCTCCGGCCGGCAGCACCGCATGACCTGTCCGGAAGGCGCAGCCGCGCCGCCCCACGTGCTGCCCGGGCCGAAACTTTGGTTCCCGAAGCCGCACGCGGGCACCCGCGTGAGCGCAGGCCGTGCCGTCGACAGCAGACTCCACCGGCACGACCGCGTCGGCGCCCGGAGGAAGCGGCGCACCCGTCATGATCCGCGCGGCCTCGCCGGCGGCAATCACGCGGCCGGTCACCTGTCCCGCCACGAGATCCACGACGACGTCGAACTCCGCGTCGTCGCCGCCGCGATCGATGAAGTCAGTCGACCGAACGGCGAAGCCATCCATCATCGCCCGATCCCATGGGGGCGAATCGACATCGGCGACGACCGGTTCGGCGAGACGGTGGCCGGCCGCGTCGAGCAGTCGCTGCCGGCGCGGAGGCAGCGGCATGGCCGTGGCCTCCACGAGTGCCAGCGCCTCGCCGAGATCGATCATGCGGCCACCGGGGCGACCCGGAGGAACGACCGCAGCAGGTCGTAGCCGGCGGGCGTCAGGAAACTTTCCGGATGAAACTGCACGCCATAGACGGGCAGCGTCGTGTGCCGGATGGCCATGATTTCGCGGGAGCCATCGGGCGCGGTGGACCAGGCATCGATCTCGAAGTCGCGGGGCAGCGTGGGCGGATCGATCACGAGGCTGTGGTACCGCGTGGCCTCGATCGGCGAGCGGAGGCCGGCGAACAGGCCCTTGCCCGTATGCTCGATCCTGTCGACCTTGCCGTGCATCAGTTGCCTGGCCCGCACGATCGAGCCGCCGAACACCTGCCCGATCGACTGGTGCCCGAGGCAGACGCCGAGGATCGGCATGCGGCCGGCGAAGCGACGGACGACGTCGCAGGAGATGCCGGCCTCGTCGGGCGTGCAGGGCCCCGGCGAGATCACGAGGTGCGTCGGCGCCTTCCGCGCGATCTCATCCCCCGTGACTTGATCGTTGCGATGCACCTCGACCGTGACATCGGGAGCGATCTCGCCAAACCGCTGCACGAGGTTCCAGGTGAACGAATCGTAGTTGTCGATGAGAAGAATCATGCCGCCGCTGTTCCTACTCGAGGAGCGTCGCGGGGTGCCCCTCGCGGTCGACGAGCGGCATGACCTGCGGCTTGTAGATGGTGGTGTAGGCCTCGGCGAGCCGGTGGGCGTCGATGGCGGTCTGGTCGGCCCAGTGTTCCACGAGCGTGAATCGCTTCGGCTCAGCCGTCGAATGGTAGACGTCGAACCGCAGGCAGCCGGGCTCGGCGCGGCTCTTTCGCATCGCCTCGGTGAGCAGGTCGCGAATCTTCGGCACGTCGGCCGGGTTCTTCGCCGTGAGGAGGATGGTGAGGCAGATCATGATCGCCTCATGGTACCACCACCCGCGGAGACGGCGACGCCCCGACGGCCCGCCGGGCGAGCACGCGGAGGTAGGGTGGCAGGAACGCGGAGCGGTGGGCGAACGAGCCCGGCACGGCGGCCGGCTGGCCGTGGTCCGGCTCGCAGACATCCTCGATCGTGAAGCCGGAGGCGCAGATGCCGCCGAGCAGAGCGGATAACGAGTGGACGAACTCCTGCGTACCGGCCTCCCGGAGCCGTGACGGCGGCCCCGGTGGCAGCGGCTCACCGCCAGCCTGCGGATGCACGAGTTCATAGCGGCCCTGCGGACCGGGCACGAGCGTGGCCTGCAGGCTGGCCGGTGACTTGTGCTGGCTGACATAGAGCCCGCCCGGTTTCGTCACGCGGGCCACCTCGCGAAACACCCGTGCCACGTCCGGCAGATAGCAGGTGCTCACGGGATGGATCACCAGGTCGAACCGGCCTTCCCTGAGCATCGAGAGATCGTCCATCGAGCCCTGCAGGAGTTCGAGGTCGATCTTCCGTTCGCGGGCGACCTGCCGATCGAGGTCGAGCATCGCCGGCGAGATGTCGAGCACGGTCACCTTCGCGCCGGCTGCCGCATAGAGCGGGCCGTGCTTGCCGCCGCCCGCGGCGAGGCAGAGCACGGCGAGGCCGTCGAGCCGCTCCGGCATCCACCGCCGGCCGGCGCCACCCCCGGTGCCGAGCCACCCGCGAGGATCCGCGAAGGCCTCGTCCACGGCAGGCCTCGCAAGAGCCGCTCTGCCCTGCGCGAGAAGATCCCACGCACGGGCATTCTGGTCGAGCACCGCCCCGCGCGACACGGCCGGCCGGTTCATCCCGCTATCCTGCGGTGGCGCCACCGCGCGATCAGGCCGGCCGCGAGACCGCACACGCCTGCGACCATCACCGAGGGCTCGGGCACCGCCGCGAAGGTGAGGTTGTCCATCGCGAAGTAGGCCGGCGTAACGAGTCCGGCCGAGTTCACGTCTGAGCCGGCGAACGAGAACTCGATCGTGTCGACCTCCCCGAGGGAGGAGAGGTCGAACCAGTCCCAGGAGGCGAGCAGGCCGGGGGACGTGCCGGTGCGAAAATCGGCGAGGTAATAGGTCGCCGAACCGGTGACGGTGGCACCGAGCTTTCCGGTGGCGGTGGTCGCGAACCAGCCGCCAAGCCCGAGCGGCGTCGAGAAGCCGTACTCGTCGCCATTGAGGATGGTGAGCGCGGCGTAGGCAGTGTTGGCGATCCGAAACCCGGAGACCGCCGCAGTGATGGGCAACGTCACGGTGGCACCGTCGGTGTAGGCGATGGCATATGTCGGCGAGGAGAAACCACCGCCCGGGAAGGCGAGGTACTGGTCGGCGAAATCACCGAAGGCGGTGCCACTCACGACGGCCGACTGATTCGAGGCGGCGAAGCCGCCCCAGTAGGGATAGAGCACTCCCTGGTATTCATCGATGCCGTAGTTGTTGGAAAACGACGCCCCGCCCGACGTCCACGGCGTCGAGATCGACTGCCCGGGCGAAAGATTGCCGGGGTCGCCGTTGAAGTACCCCGAGGGTGGAAGCGTCAGGTCCTCGAAGGTGACGACCTGCGCCGAAGCAACGCCGGCCGTCACGACGAGCGACATGGTCAGGCACAGGACGAATCGCACGAGAGGCATGTTCAGTCTCCTGGAATGGGCAACCGTTCGCGTCCGGCCCGCGTGCAGGCGGCGGCGAGGACGCGGTGATCGAGCGAATCGGACATGAGCCGCACGGAGCCGTCACCGAACAGGGCCTGGGCTCCGCCGGGATGACGACTGCGAAGCTCGTCCTCCCAGGTCGGCCAGTTCACGGCATAGGCCTGGTCGAAGAGGTTTCGGCCGTTGATCCACTGGCCGTCGCTCCACGGGCCCACCGCACACTCGCCAGCGAGGATGGTATGGGAAAGGCCGTCCACGATGTGCCGCTCGGACACGCCGCGGTCGTGGATCAGGACGCCCTTTTCGGGATTGTTGGGGGAGGCGATCCGTTCCCCCGTGACACCCCCGTAGTCGCTGCGGCCCATGCCGCCGACCCGCACGTCGGGCCGATCGGCCGAACCACAGCGATACACGGCCAGCGGCACGGCGGCGGCCGCGGCGTTGGCGGGATGGTCGAACGCCCGGGAGAAGTCGGTCGCGTCGGCCAGCGACTGCTGCTCGAGCCACGGCAGGATTCGGGCGGTCCAGGCGAGGCACCGGGCCGATCCCGCACTGCCGGCCGCCCGCCATTCCGTGCAGCCGACCGGAAAGGAACGACGTGAGAGCAGGTGGCCGTGGAGCGCGCAGCCGATGTGCCGCAGGTTGTTGGCGCAGGAGATCCGTCGCGCCGCCTCACGGGCCGACTGGGCCGCCGGCAGCAGCAGGCCGATGAGGCAGGCGATCACACTGACCACCACCAGCAGTTCGACCAGCGTCATGCCACGGCGGACCGTGAGTCCACGGCAGCTCCAACGGGAACTCATGGGTCAGCCTGGCCCACGTCACCTCGGCGCAGCCACATATCGCGGCTGGTCCGATCGGCAGTCGTGCGGCGCGTCCTGCGTGTGAACGAACGGCCGCATGCGGCCGTGCCCGCCATTCCGCCCGCGCGGTCCGGCGAACCCATGACACCTGGTAGGTCTTCTGACTCCCAGACTCAGCCGGCTGCATGCCTTCTCGCGAGCAACGAGGCTTTCGCCGCGCCATCGCAATGGCCTGAACACAGCCGACCTCGTCGCCTGGTCACAGCGGCGGGGCCGTCCCGGAATCACACCGGAGTTCCCTGTTTGCCGGCGGGAGAATCGTGTTTCCCCCCGGCCACCAGAGTCGATTCGGCGAGTATAGGGATCGCGATGGGGCTGTCAATCAAAGCGGCAGCCCCGCGCCTGGCCCGCAGGGTTTGCCGCGGCGCGGGCGCGGTTTGTCAAGCTGTGCGGATCGCGGGCGACTCTGCCGTGAAACCCTGACGGTTGCGATGCCCCCGACCGAGCCTCTTTCCTGACTGGTGCGCGCGGCATTCTCGACGCAACACGCACGAGCCGTCGGCAATCTTTAAAAAACTTTGCCGGGGTTCAAGCCACTTTGCCCTGCCCGCCGATAGCCCACCTGTCCCCCGGGGCATCACTGTGCCCGTCGGGCAACCAGGGGGCGGCAGTAACCTGCGATCCCTCGAGTCACGGAATGGCTCGACAGGCCTGCCGCGGAGAGTACGTGGATCACAACCTCGGGGTGACTCCGTCGCGAGCGGGACGACCACACCGGTGATTCACAAGCAAAGGAGATGTGGCTCGATGAAGCGTATGATGTATCTCGGTGCGCTGGTTCTCGGCGTCACCGTTTGTAGCCAGTCCTTCGGTTTCGAGCTCCTCGATCGGATGCTCGGGCACAAGGGCTGTGCGTCGTGCTGTGAGCCCGGCTGCGACGCCGGTGCTGGCAATGGCTGCTGCGAGCCGGCCTGTGGTGCCGGGAACGGGTGTGCGGAGCCGGCCTGCGACGCGGGTGCTGGCTGCTGCGAGCCCGGCTGCGGTGCGGGTTCTTCGTGCTGCGGGATCCGGAAGTGCAAGAAGCACGACCTGTTCGGGGGCCTGAAGGGTCTGTTCGCGAAGTGCAAGCGGAAGCACAGCTGCTGCGGCAGCTGCTGCGAGCCCGCCTGCGACGCCGGCAACGGCTGCTGCGAGCCGGCCTGCGGTGCTGGCAACGGTTGCGCTGAGCCCGCTTGCGACGCCGGCAACGGCTGCGAGCCGGCCTGCGACGCCGGTGCTGGCTGCTGCGAGCCGAGCTGCGGTGCGGCTTCGTGCTGCGGCACCCGGAAGAAGTGCCACCCGATCCGCGACCTCCTCGCGGCGCTGAAGGCCAAGCACGCTCGCAAGAGCTGCTGCGGCACCAGCTGCTGCGGCGAGCCCGACTGCTCGGCCGGCAACGGCTGCTGCGAGCCGGGTTGCGGTGCGGAGCCGGCGTGCGGTGCTGGCAACGGGTGCGCCCCGGCTGCCGAGCCGACCCCCGATGCCTCTGCCACCACGGTGCAGGGCTTCCGGACGGTCGCCGCGAAGTGAGGTAAGGGTTGATAGGTCGATCGGAGATCTGTTGCCCGACATCGGCCAGTGAGCTCCGCCCGGGGGGAAACCCCCGGGCGGAGTCTTTTTTTTGATAGGCGTCCGCACGTCACCACCAGACGCAGTCACCATCGCTCACGCGGTTGGGCTTCTACCGTGCAGGACAGATGCCGTCGCCCGGAAGCGTCACCGCGTGAGCGGTACGACTGGTTGACCTTGGGTGTGGCCCCCTTCGCTCACGCGCTTGGGCTGCCCCGAGCGTCAGAGCAACTCGGCGGCGGTGCCCTGCCGGATGACCCGGCCGGCGGCGAGCTCGACGACCCACGTCGCCGCCCGCCTCGCGAAGCCGTGGTCGTGCGTCACCACCACCATCGTCTGCCCCGCCCTGGCCAGATCGACGATCACGTCGAGCACCTCGGCCGTCATCGTCGGATCGAGAGCGCTGGTCGGCTCGTCGAAGAGCATCACGCGGGGCTGCATCGCCAGGGCCCTGGCGATCGCCACCCGCTGCTGTTGGCCGCCGGAGAGGGTGGCCGGCCGGGCCGTGGCGAACGATGCAAGCCCGACCCGATCGAGAAGTTCGGTCGCCCGACCCCGCGCCTGCTCGGCCGGGAGCCGGAGCACCGTGCGCGGGGCGAGCGTGATGTTGTCGAGCACCGACAGGTGTGGAAAGAGGTTGAACTGCTGAAACACCATCCCCACGTCGCGGCGGAGCTCGTGCAGTTCCACCCCGGCACGCGGCCCGGCGGCAAGGCGATGGCCCGCGACCGTGACAACGCCCCCCTCGAAGGTTTCGAGGCCGTTGAGGCAGCGCAGGAGCGTGCTCTTCCCGCCTCCCGACGGCCCCACGAGCACGGTCACGCCCCCCTCGGCCCCGCGGAGGCTCACGGCATCGAGCACGGGCCGGCCCGCACGGTGCTTGGTCAGTGACTCGACCTCGATCATCGCCGCTCCTTACTGGGCCGACCCGGCGGGCCGCTCGAGCCGCGATTCGAACCAGCGGGAGAGGATGGCGAGCGGCCAGCTCATGCAGAGGTAGAGCAGCGCCGTCACCACCGCGAGTTCCACGATGCGGCCGGTGGAGAGCGCCAGCACGCTGTACCGCTTGGTCAGTTCGACCACCGTGATCGCCGAGCAGACGCTCGTGTCCTTGAAGAGCGCGATGAAGTCGCTCGTCACCGGTGGCATCACGATTCGCACCGCCTGCGGCACGAGCACGTGCCGCAGCGACTGCCACTTCGTCAGGCCGAGCGAGAGAGCCGCCTCGAACTGCCCCAGCGGCACCGCCTTCAGCCCGGCGCGGTAGATCTCCGACTCGTAGGCCGAGTAGTTGAGTGCAAGGCCGAGGATCGCCGCCACGAGCGCCGGCAGGGCGAGGCCGATCTTCGGCAGCAGGAAGAAGATCGCGTAGAGCTGGAGCATCAGCGGCGTGCCGCGGAGCACCTCCACGTAGCCGGCCAGCAGCGGCTTCAGCCAGGCCGGCCCGTGGAGACGGCCGACGGCCACCGCGAGCCCCAGGGCGACGGCCAGCGGGAAGGCCGCACAGGAGAGGAGCAGCGTCATGCCCGCCGACGCCGCCAGGAGGGGCAGCGTCTGCCGGACGAGTTCGCCGAGGGTGCGGCGGCGGGCCGCGGGAATCTCGGCGGCGTCGCGGAGCATGAGCATCTGCTGCCGACCGGCGAGATCCCAGCGATCGTAGAGTTCCTTCAGGCGGCCGTCGGCGAGCAGGCGGCCGATCGCCTCATCGATGGCCGCGGCGAGCCGCGGCGTTCGGGATGACGTGAGCACGGTGTAGAGGCCGCCCGCAAAAGGCCGGTCGACCGTCCGCAGGTCGGCGAAGCGATCGGCGTAGAAGGTGAAGATGCAGTCATCGAGGACGGCGGCGTCGAGCACGCCCGTTCGCACCTGCTCCATCGAGTCGAGCGTGCCGTCGTAGCCAATCACCTCGATGAGCAGTTCACCGCGGGCTGCCCGGGCCCGCATCTCCATTTCGGCCGCCGAGCCGGTGAGCACACCCACACGCCACGGCCCCCGCGGGCCCGGCACCGCGAGGTCGGCAAGGGACGCCGGCGGCGATCCCCGGCGGCCGATCATCTGCAGGGCATAGCCGAAATAGGGACGCGAGCAGGTGTAGTCGCGTCGCCGTTCGGGCGTCAGTTCGATGCCGTTGATCACGCAGTCGGCCGCCTGATCGAGCAGGAGCGGCAGGCGATCCCACTGTCCCTGCTGAAAACGGGCCTCGAGGCCCAGCTCGCCGGCGATGAGCCCCGCAAACTCCACCTCGAAGCCCGTGATCCGCTCCGGATGGTCAGGGTCGGGGAAGACGTGCGGACCGCCCCCTTCCTGGTCGGCGGCCCAGACGAGTTCGCCCCGACGGCGGACGTCGTCGAGCTCGGCGGCGGCAACGAGGGACGCGAAGCAGGCCACCGCGACCGCCGCCACGCTGCGGGCTGCAGCGGTCATGCGGACGGCCTCCGCAGCCGGCCGAGGCCCGCCGTCTCGCCGGCCGACGCCGCCAGCCGCTCGGCCGCGCCGCCGAGCCGCTGCCCTTCCTCGATCCAGCCACCGACGGCCGCCGCGGCGGCGCCGAAGTCGGCCACCAGCGGGTCGACGAGCCCGGCCGTCTCGATGCCGCCGACGAGCGAACGGATGTCGCGGTCGAGCCCGAGCCGCACAACGGCAAGCACGATCCAGCGGAGGAACAGTCCCCAGAGCACGACCCACACCAGGGCCTCCTCGATGAAGCCGATGCCCGACACCGGCCTACCCTCCCAGAGGTTGCCGTGAAAGAAGTTCCAACCGGCCCGCACGAGCACGGTCACGAGCAGGCCGCAGAACAGCGCCTCGAAGATCCAGTGCACCACCGGCCGGCCGATGCGGCGGCGCCGCTCGGCCACGAGTCGTTCGATGCCGCCGCCGAGCCAGTGACCGGCGCGGTCGACGACGGCGGCGGTCGCGGTCGCGGCCTGCGCCGCGTCGAGGCGGGATCGGCCCACGAGTGGCTCGCCGATGGCGGCGCGGGCCGCCAGGCCGGCCAGCACGCTTCGCGACTGCTCGACCTCCCCGGAAGGCAGGCCGAGATCCTCGACCGACTGCCATCCTCCGCCGGCATCCACCGGCTGTCCGGCGAGCAGCCTGCCGATGAGGCCGCCGGCCGGGCGCACCCTGCTCCAGAGCGACGCCAGCGCCGCGATCACGTGCAGGAAGGTGGCGAAGGGACCGCCGTGCCAGCGGGCCACGACGTCGTCGCCGATCAGCCGCTGCCAGGCCGTGCGGTTCGACCGCAGCGTCTCGCCGACGGATCGCGCGAGAATCGCCTCGAGCCGGCGGCGCTCGCCGCGGGCGCCGTCCGCGAGCGCCGCCACGGGCTCGCGGAACGGACGCAGCTCCTCGTCCGCGCGGCGGGCGAACCAGGCCGCCAGGTCGAGGGCCCCGGTCCGCCGCACCCGCCGGGCGGCGCGGCCCACGAGTTCGGCATCGATCGCGGCGAGCAGTTCGCGAAACCCGGGATCGGGCTCGAGCCCCGCCGACGCCCGCGCCGCCGCATCGACGCCGTCGACACGATAGATCCGGGGCACGTCGAACCCCTGCGACTCGAGCTCGCGCCGCCAGTCGTCGCGGATGTCGGGATCACGCGAGGCGTGCGACTGCACGAAGAGCAGCGGCCGACCGGGCGCGAAGGCCGCCACCTCGCGGGCCACGATCCACGAACGGTATTTCTGCGCCGTCGACACCAGCAGCAGCACGTCGCACGCGGGCAGCACGGCCTCGAGAAGGTCGCGGTTGTGGTTGGCGGCGCTCGGCCTGGTGTCGTCGGTGGCCGGTGGGCGGAGGTCCTGCGTGTCGGGATCGGGGCAGTCGACCAGCACGATGTTGGCGACTGCCGGCGCGTCGCTGCGCACGAGCCGGCCGCGCATGGCCTCGAGCGGCAGCCACGACACGTCGACATCGCGAGCCGCGACCACCACGGGATTCACCGTGGTGGGCCGGGCCACGTCGCCCGCGGCCGTCACGTCGGCGCCCGCCAGCGCGTTGACGAGCGTGCTCTTGCCGGTGCCAGTCCCACCAACGACGCCCACGACGAGCACGCGGGAGAGTTCGCGGCGGGCGCGGTCGAGCCGCGGCGCGATCGCCTCCCACTCCCCCTTCACGCTCCGCGCCGGCGGCCATGCCGGCGCCGCGGTCATCCAGCGGCCCAGAGCGTCGATCTGGAGGTCGAAGGCCACGGCCCCGGAGTCGGCGGCGGGCGGATGCTCGGCGGCCATGGTCAGCCTCGCTCCCGTGAGAGGGCGGCGAGCAGGACGCGGGCCCGCGACAGTTCCGGCCGAGCGCCGGCGGCGGCAAGGCGGTCGATCTCGTCGATGCCGTCGCCGAGCACCACGTCGTGGAGCGTGTCGGCGAGGATCCGACCGCGTTCGGCCGACCAGCCCGCAAACAAGCGCTCGATCAGCGGGCGGATGCCCGTGGTGGCGGCGGCCACGGCCCCCTCGCCGGCGAGCGGTACCGCCACCGTGACGCCCACGTCGAGGACGTGGTGGAGCACCCCGGCCGCGGCAGGAACCGCCGCGGCTCCGGCTCCGAAGAGCGCGAGCGTCATCACCGGCCGGGCGACGGAGCCGACGGTGAGCCCCGTGAGCACCGCTTTCACGAGGCCCGGATTGGCGGCGGCGAAGCGGTCGAGTTCGTCACGGACGAACGCCCGATAGTCGTGGGACACGAGCGGCAACGCCGCATGCCGCCGCTCGAGGTCGCTGAACCAGCGGGTGCGGTCGGCGGCCGCCAGCCGCGGGCCGAGTTCGGCCGCGAGCCGGGGATCACGGCGGCAGGCGGCGTCGAGCCGGTCGACGAAGTCGGCGAGCGCCCCCTTGAGATCCTCCAGTTCGGCGGCGGAGAAATCCTCCTGCCGATCGTCGGCGGACCGCGCGAGGCCGAGCCGACGTGCCGTCCAGGCCACGCCCCGCCCCAGCCCGCGGTAGGCGCTGCTGACCAGGAGGTCGACGCCCGACCGCCGGGGCTCGAGCCACGTCCAGACCTCGTCCCAGACGATCTGCCTCGGCGGCGGCGGCAACTCCACGCGGATCCTCGCCTCCTCAGCGAGCAGCCGTTGCGACTCCCTCCATCCCGCGGCTGCCACGTCGATGGCGGCGAGCCAGGTCGTCAGCCCCGTCCGCGGATCGACCACCACCTCGAGGGCACCCGCCATCGCCTGCCGCTTGATGCGGTCGAAGTCGGCCCCGCAGAGCCGCTCGGCGAGTCCGATCTCGCGTCCGTCGGGCGTGAGTTCGGGCAACGGGTGGAGGGCGATGCGACCGGCCTCCGCGGCGGCGAAGTCGTGCGGGGCGGCATAGACGGCGGCCGGCGCCGCGGCCGTCTCCGCGGTGAAGGTGGCCAGCCAGCCGGCGACCCGCTCCCGCTGCCGCGGCCAGTCGACCATGTTGAAGATCACGATGATCGTCTTGCCGGCGGCCGCCGCGGCCGCGAAGAAGTCGCGGACGGTGGCGTCGTTGTATTTCTGCTGCGTGAGCACGGCGACGATCACGTCCGCCGCGTCGCGGACGAGTTCGGCACGCTGCCAGTTCTCGCGAAGCGTGCCGTCGATGTCGGGCGTGTCGAGCACCACCAGCCGCTCCGGCTGCGTCCCCCCCGGATCCTCCCGCCACACGAGCACGTCGCTCGACGCGGCATCGAGTGCGTCGGCCTCGCTGCGCCACGCCACCGGCCGGAATCCCGGAAAGAGCGTCGCAAGATCGACCCGCGCCGCGACGCCGGCCGCGAGGCTGGCCACCGGATGGAGCGTGCGGGCGGCCTCCGGCACCGAGCGACTGATCTCGGCACCCACGAGCGTATTGGTGATCAGGCTCTTGCCGGTGTTGGTGCCGCCGCAGATCGCCGCCACCAGCAGCGGCTCCCGCGACACCTGCGGCCGCAGCTTGCCGAACAGCGCCCCATGCCAGTCGGTGCCGCCCGCCGCCGGGGCTCCCACGGCCTTGGCGAGCGGACCAAGCCGCTCGACCAGATCGCAGAGTTCCGCGACGTCGCCGGCCCACGCGGCGAAGGACGGCGCGGCGGCGGTGCTCGGGGAGATCATCTCGTGGGCGTTCTCGCGTCGTTCGCTCCTGCCGGCGGCCGAACCCGGGGCCGGCGTTCGTTGCCGACACCCCGCCGACGACATAGACTGCCGATCGCTCGCGACCGGCACCGTCTCAAGTGTGTCCTGCGGGGGTTCTCGCCGCAAATCCGCCCTGCTCGCCCGACCGACCACCATGCTCGAACGACGTCCCGTGTTTCCCGGCGTGATCGAGATGAACCATCAGGCCGGATGGCGGATCGGCTGCAACGTCTACCTCGTCTACGACGACCACGACTGGGCGCTCATCGACATCGGGTACGAGGAGAGCGTCGACGAGATCGTGGAACTGATCCGGCAGATGGATTTTCCACTCTCGCAGTGCCGGGCGCTCGTGGCAACGCATGCCGACGTCGACCACATCCAAGGGCTCGCGAAAGCCAAGGCGATCCTCAAGGCGCCGGTGCTGGCCCATCCGAAGGCCGTGCCGTCGCTCGAGAGTGGCGACCGCATCAAGTCGTTCGCCGAGATCGACGCGCAGAATGTGCACCTCGACATGCCCCCCGTAAAGGTCGAGCGGCGGATCGAGGACGGCGACACGCTCGAGATCGGCGGCCGCTCGCTCGAGGTCTGGCTGACGCCCGGCCATACCGACAGCCAACTCGCCTTTCGCATGGGAAACCTGCTGCTCTCGGGCGACAACATCTACCGCGACGGGTCGGTGGGGGCGATCGACGCCCACCATGGCAGCGACATCCCGTCGTTCATCCGCTCGCTCGAACGGATCGCGGCCAGCGACATCGAATGGCTCCTCCCGAGCCATGGCCCGATCTTCCGCAAGGACGATCGCCTCCTGGCCGCCACGATCGCCCGCCTCAAGGGCTACCTCGCACTGGCCGACTTCGGCACCTGCGCTCCCCACTGGCCGCTGATGGACGAGTGGGACCGCGAGTTGGCGGAGGGCAGGTTCCCCGATGCCCGGCCCCGGAAGGCCTGACGGGCGGGCGGTCCGGATTTTCCGTGAAGAACGGTCGTAGGGGCGGCCGATATTCTTCTGGACGCTGGATTCTCAGGGGGGACAATCCGATGGTACGGCACCTTGCCGCAGGGGCGGTCACCGCCCTCGCGCTGCTCGCTTTCTTCGCCGACGAGGCGGCCGCTCAGCCGCCGGCCGCCGCGGGCACGCAGGCCTACGGCTACCAGTGGGGCCAGTCATACAACACCCACGACTGGAACCGGCTCTACCACTATCCGTATGTCTGGTATCCGCAGAACTTCTACCAGGACGGCTACTACCAGAGCGCCAACGATCTCTACCACCGCTATCCGCAGGAGATGCGGGTGCCGGTCTACAACCGCGCGTGGCACAACGAGTATCCGAAGTCGCGGCGCTACCACCAAGGCCACCACTTCAACCTGGACGTGTTCTGAACGCCGAGTTCACGGCTGCACGGCCATCCATGGCCCGTGCAGCCTTGGGCATTCGCAGCCACAGCTGAGGTGCGGCTCGAATGCCGATGGCGGCCTTCGCACTCCGCAGGCCGTGCCTCGCAAGCTTGAGGAGCCTCAGCGGCCATGAACGAGGACCGCGCACCCGTCGATCTCGCGGCCCTGCCGCCCGCCGAGCGTGACCGCGCCTGGCTCGAACGGGTCTATGCCGGCGACGACGCCGTGCAGCTCTCCCCGCGGGCCGTCGTCAGCGGCATGCTGATCGGCGGGCTGATGTCGGTGTCGAACCTCTACGTCGGCCTCAAGACGGGTTGGGGTCTCGGCGTGACGATCACCGCCTGCATCATCGCCTACGCGGTCTTCAAGTTCCTCGAGCAGGTGGTGCCCGCGTACCGCACCCGGCCATTCTCCACGCTCGAAAACTACACGATGTCGAGCGCCGCCAGCGCCGCGGGCTACATGTCGAGCGCCGGCCTCGTGTCCGCCATTCCCGCGCTCTACCTCACCACCGGCCGACTGCTCGAGTGGTGGGAGATCGGACTCTGGCTCGCCGCGCTCTCGATGCTCGGGGTCTTCATGGCGATCCCGCTCAAGCGGCAGTTGATCAACATCGACCAGCTCCCCTTTCCCTCCGGCATCGCCACCGCCGAGACGCTCGCCAGCATGCACGGCACCGGTGGCGAGGCGGTGGTGAAGGCGCGGTCGCTGTTCGCCGCCGCCACCCTCGGGGCGATCGTGGCCCTGTGGCGCGACCTGGTCGGGGGCATCAAGGCGGTCGCCTCGTGGGCCATGCCGAGCGAGATTCCCGTCGGCCCGGGGGATATCGCCCGCGATCTCCTGACCAGGTTCACGATCGGCATCGAGGGCTCGCTGATCATGGTCGCCGCCGGCGCGATCATGGGGCTGCGGGTGGCCACGTCGATGCTCGTGGGTGCGATGCTCTTCTACGGTGCCATCGGACCGCTCCTGGTCGACCGGGGCATCGTGCAGCCCGGCTACCGCGGCATCGTCTCCTGGGTGCTCTGGCCCTCCACGGCGATGATGGTGGCGTCGGGCCTCCTCTCCTTCGGGCTGAAGTGGAAAACGGTGCTTCGTGCCTTCGGCGGGCTCGGCCGGCTGCTCGGGGGAACGACCGGCGCCGGCCACGATGATCCGCTGGCACGCGTCGAGGTGCCCTCGAGCTGGTTCCTCGCCGGCACGCTCACGGCCGGCACGGCCTGCGTGATCCTCGGCCACTGGCTCTTCGACGTCACCTGGTGGATGGGCATGCTCGCCGTGCTCGTCACCTTCTTCCTCTCGATCGTGGCGGCGCGGGCCACGGGCGAGACCGACATCACGCCGATCGGCGCGATGGGCAAGATCACGCAGCTGATGTACGGCGTGGTGGCCCCCTCGAACATCACCACCAACCTGATGACCGCCTCGATCACCTCGGGTGCCGCCTCGCACGCGGCCGACCTGCTCACCGATCTCAAGAGCGGCTACCTCCTCGGCGGCAATCCCCGCAAGCAGACGATCTCGCAGCTCTGCGGCGTGATCGCCGGCACGGTCGTGTCGGTGCCGGCATATCTCTTCGTCGTGCAGCGGGCCCCGGAGCGGCTCGGCACCGAGGCGCTCCCCGCGCCGTCGGCCAAGGTCTGGGCGGGGGTTGCGGAACTGCTCGCCAAGGGGATCCACGCCCTGCCGCAGGGGGCCCTCGAGGCGATCGCCGTTGGCGCGGTCGTGGGCATCGCGCTCACGCTGCTCGAGGAGTTCGGCCCAAAGGCCTGGCGGCCCTGGCTCCCCTCGACCACGGGCCTCGGCATCGCGGGCGTGATCCCCGCCTTCAACTCGTTCGCGATGTTCGCCGGCGCGCTTGCCGCATGGTTCTTCGCCAGGGCCCGGCCGAAGGACGCCGAGACCTACACGGTGCCCGTGTCGAGCGGCCTGATCGCCGGCGAGAGCCTGATGGGCGTGGCGATCATCCTCGTGCTGGAGCTGATGAAGGCGTTCGCCCCCTTGAACCTCGGATAAGTCGCCCGCTGCGGACCGCCGGTCGCACGCTGGTCACCGCTGCATCGCCTTCACGAGATTCGCGTCGATCGCCGCCAGGAAGTCCTCCGTCGTGAGGTGCGGCTGGTTCGGGCCGACGAGGATCGCCAGGTCCTTGGTCATCTTTCCCTGCTCCACGGTCTCGATGCACACCCGCTCGAGCGCGTCGGCGAAGCGGGTCACCTCCGGCGTGCCGTCGAGTTTGCCGCGGTGGGCCAGGCCGCGCGTCCACGCGAAGATCGACGCGATGGGGTTGGTGCTGGTGGGCTTGCCCTGCTGGTGCTGCCGGTAGTGCCGTGTCACCGTGCCATGCGCCGCCTCCGCCTCCACGGTCTTCCCGTCCGGCGTCATGAGCACGCTCGTCATCAGGCCCAGCGAGCCGAAGCCCTGGGCCACGATGTCGCTCTGCACGTCGCCGTCGTAGTTCTTGCAGGCCCAGACATAGCCCCCCTCCCACTTGAGCGCGGAGGCCACCATGTCGTCGATCAGCCGGTGCTCGTAGGTGATCCCCTTGGCCTGGAACTCCGCCTTGAACTCGGCGTCGAAGATCTCCTGAAAGATGTCCTTGAAGCGGCCGTCGTAGGCCTTGAGGATCGTGTTCTTCGTGGAGAGGTAAACGGGGTAGTTGCGCGCCAGGCCGTAGCGGAAGCTCGCCCGCGCGAAGTCGCGGATCGAGTCGTCGAGGTTGTACATCGCCAGCGCGACGCCGGGAGACGGAAACTCGTACACCTTCATCTCCATCGGACTGGAGCCGTCGGCCGGCGTGAAGGTGAGCGTGAGCGTGCCCTTGCCGGGGATCTTCACGTCGGTGGCCCGGTACTGGTCGCCGAAGGCATGACGTCCCACCACGATCGGCTTCGTCCAGCCGGGCACGAGCCGAGGGATGTTCTTGATGATGATCGGCTCGCGAAAGATCACTCCGCCGAGGATGTTGCGGATCGTGCCGTTGGGGCTCTTCCACATCTGCTTGAGCCCGAACTCCTTCACGCGGGCCTCGTCGGGCGTGATCGTGGCGCACTTGACTCCCACGCCGCACTCCCTGATCGCGTTGGCGGCGTCGACCGTCACCTGGTCGGCGGTCGCGTCGCGGTTCTGGATCGAGAGGTCGTAGTAGCGGATCTCGAGGTCGAGATAGGGCAGGATCAGCTTGTCCTTGATGAACTGCCAGATGATCCGCGTCATCTCGTCGCCGTCGAGATCGACGACCGGGCCCTTGACCGTGATCCTGCCTGCCATGCTCGCGCTCCTGCTGCGGGGATGATCGGAGGCGATGTTGTACCACTCACCCGGCCGTGACCAAGGCCGCGAGGATGCCGGCCGCGGCGCCCACCTGGTCGAGGTCGATCCACTCGTCGGCCGTATGTGCCTGGGCGATCGAACCGGGGCCGAACACCACGCTCGGCACCCCGGCGGCAGTGAAGATGCTGGCGTTGGTGCCGTAACGGGCGGCCGTGCGGGCGGCGGCGGCACCGCGGGCCCGGGCTGCGACGGCGAGTTTCTCGATCCAGGCCGACGCCTTGGGATCACCGGTGGCGTCGGCAAGGCCGCCGCTCTCGAGAAACGGCTCCTCGTGTTCGAGCCGCGCGTCGCCGCAGGCGGCCGCGATGCGGGCCATCGCCTCGGCCCGCGCCTCGTGGGGCGACTCGCCCGGCAGCACCCGGCGCTCCACCTCCAGGATGGCGAGATCAGGAACGAGGTTCACGCCGGTGCCGCCCCGGATCGTGCCCACGTTGAGCGTGGGCGGGCCACACGGGTGATCGGCATGCCGCGTGAGCAGGTCGGCAGCCAGAGCCTCCAGCGCCATGATCACCCGGCCGGCCGGGTAGATCGCGTTGGAGCCCTGCTCCGGAAACGCGCTGTGGCAGGCGCGTCCGTGGACGCGGATCCGCCAGCGGATGGCCCCCTTGTGCTGCACCACGAGATCGAGCCCGGTCGGCTCGGCGACGATCGCGAGCGCCGGCCGCCGCCCGACCACCTTGCGGGCCGCGGCGTCCGAGGCAGGCACGTCGACGGTCGGCGGTGCCCAGAGGCGGGCGAGCCCCCTGGCGCCGGAGAAGCCGAACTCCTCGTTGACGGTGGCGGAGAGTACGACCGTCGCCAGACGCTCCGACCGCTGCTCGAGCAACTGCTCGACCGCCGCGACCATGGCCGCCATGCCCCCCTTCACGTCGCAGGCGCCGCGACCGTACATGCGGCCGTCACGCACCACGGGCGCGAAGGGCTCGATCGTCATGTTCTCCGCGGGAACGGTATCCTGGTGGGCATCCCAGAGGAGGGTCGGGGCCCGCGGCACGGTCGCGTCGAGCCGCACGAACACGTTGTCGCGGCCGGGCGCGACCGGCTGCCGGGCCCAGGGCAGGCCGAGGGCGGTGAACCGCTGCACGAGAAAGTCGGTGACGCGGCCCTCGAGATACTCGGGGCCCGACACGTCGCGGCCCATGGGATTGACGCTCGGGCGGCGGACGAGGTCGGCGAGGAGGGCAACGTGGTCGGTCATGCCGAGCACCCTACCAGAGGATTCGAGCACCCGCTTTCCCGAGCAGCGGCGAGGATTGTAAAATCGAGGGCCGTAGGATGTCAGGAACCCTGCGCTCCGCGTCTCACCTCCGGTGATCCATGCCGAAAACCACCGTATTCGTCTCGCGTCTGCTCGCTCTGCTCATGATCGTCGCGCTCGTCGCGGCCCGCGTGGGGGCGGCCGACGCCGCGAAGGACGCCGAGGCGATCCGGGCCGCCGCCGCGGCCTACCAGGCGGCGCTCGAGAAGGGCGACGGCAAGGCTCTGGCGGCGATCTGGACACCTGACGGCGACATCGTCGACGCCGCCGGCAACGTTCTCAAGGGTCGTTCGACGGTCGAGGTGCTCGAGCCTCCGCGGGCGGGCGCGGCCGCCGACGCGAAGCCCCGGTTCACGATCGAGGACACCGACCTGAGGTTCGTGACCCCTGACGTGGCGATCGAGGACGGCACCGTGACGGTCATGCCTGCGGAAGGCTCCGCCTCGCTTCGCGGACGCTTCTCGGCGGTCTGGGTGCGGCATGAGGGGGCGTGGAAACTGTCGGCACTGCGGGAGGCTCGCGGCGACGAAGCGTCGGCCGCGGAGACGCTCGCGGATCTCGCGTGGATGGTGGGCGACTGGACCGTCGTCGACGACGCGGCCGCGGGCAAGCCCGCCGGCGGGAAGCCCTCCATCGCGTGGAGTGTCCGGTGGAATCCCACGAAGACCTTCCTGCTCCGCGACATGACGATCACGCCAGCGGGGGCCGCGGCCGACGCGGCGATCCACGTCACGCAGCGGATCGGGTGGGATCCGTTGTCGAGGGCCATCCGCTCCTGGGTGTTCAGTTCCGATGGCGGCCATGGCGAGGCGATCTGGAGCCGAGATGACGGGTCGTGGGTGGCCCGCACCACGGCCGTCCTGCCGGACGGGTCGCAGACCTCGTCGCTGAACATCTACTCGTACGACGGCAAGGACCGCTGTGCCTGGCGTTCGGTGCCGACGCACGTGGGCGGCGAGCACATGCCGCAGGTCAATCTCACGCTCGTGCGCAAGCCCGGCACCGGATCCACAGAGGGGGCTCGCTAGAGCCTGCACGCACCATGCTGTCGATCGTCTCACGGAGTATTCGCCGGACGTGTGTCGTCGCCGTCGCCGTGGCCGGCGTCTGGCTGACGCTCCCTCCTCGGCCCGCCCGCTGCGAGCCGGCGGCAACGTCGTCGCCGGCCGCCCCGCCCGCGAAGACCGACAACGATGACGACGGCGACCTCGCCCGCAAGGCGGAGATCATGAACAGCCCCCGCTGGCGAAGGGCCATCTTCGAACTTGGGGAATGGCTCTCGACGCAGCAGATCTATTCGCCGCAGGAGGTGCACTCCATCAAGGTCGACTTCAACCGGCGGGTCGCGGCGATGTCGTCATACGAACTCGACTATCTCCTCGACGACCTCGATGCCAAATTCAAGATCATCGACACGCCCGAGGCCAGGGATGCGAAGCAGTGGCTCGGGCAGTACCTGTCGGTGATGTCGGACAGCAAACGGGCCGAGGTGCTCAAGGACGTTCCCAACGTGGTGGAGATGTCGAGCGCGCAGCTCCAGCAGGAGATCATGCGGATCGAGCAGAAGAAGTCCGGCCTGCAGCAGCGGCAGGCAGCCTTCGATCAGGGCCGCCAGCAGCTCGTCGACCGGGCGCAGGCCGCTCGGCAGGCGACGGCGGCGGCGTCGAATGCGGCGGCACGGTCGGGCGGTGTCTCCTACTCGCCCTACCGCAGCCAAGGGGGCGGCAAGCCGCCGTTCTCCGACGTGAAGGGGTCGGGCATGAGCGTCGGCGTCGGCCCATGGGGCGCCTACGTGGGGTTCAGCCTCGGCAACTTCTGAGCCGCTGCCCCCGATGGGTCACCCGGCAGCCGACAAACCTGCGGCAGCTGGGCGATCTGGGAGGCCTGGCATGGCCGGCACGCCTGCGATCCGGCCTGTCGACGCCGCACGCCGCGTGGTATCTCCCCGGTCCGGCGAGGGCGGCATCGGTCGCTCCGCCAGGCCAAGCCATGTCGCCACCGCTCCGCGTCCTCACCGCCGAACCAGAACCGATTCCGGGCCCGCCGGCCGGTCACCGGCCGCGGTTCTCGGTGATGGTGCCGACGTGCAATCCCGACGAGAAGTTCATCGCAACGCTCGAGTCGGTGCTCCATCAGGACCCCGGCCCCGAGGGGATGCAGATCGCGGTCGTCGACGATGCCTCCGACCGGGGCCACGTGGCCGCGGTCGTCGAGAGGATCGACCCGACGGGCCGCATCGAGGTGTTCGAACACGGACGCCGACTCGGCCTGAGCGGCAACTGGAACCGGGCGATCGCCCTCGCCCGTGGCCACCTCGTGCACCTGCTGCACCAGGATGATCTGGTATCGCCCGGTTTCTACGCCCGCATGGACCATGGCTTCCGCTCGTCGTCCGGCGTGGGCATGGCCTTCTGCCGCAGCCGCATCGTCGATGTCGATGGCAGGGTTCTGAAGACCTCGTCGCGGCAACGCTGGTTCGCCGGCGTGCTCGACGGCTGGCTGCCGACGATCGCGGAGCGGCAGCGGATCCAGACGCCGGCGGCCATCGTGGCCCGCAGCACCTACGAAAAACTCGGTGGCTACCGAGGCGACCTCTGCCACGCACTCGACTGGGAGATGTGGGTGCGAATCGCAGCCCACTGTCCCGTCTGGTACGAGCCGCGGCCCTTGGCGACCTATCGTCGGCACGACGCCAACGAGACGAGCCGGCTGGTCGCGTCGGGCGAGGTCTGGCCCGACATGGCCCGCGCCATTCGCATCAATGCGGCGTCGCTACCGCCGCACCTGCGGTCGCACGCCATCGAGACGAGTGTCCGCTGGCATGCCGCCTCGGCTCTCCGCACCGCGAAACGGCAACTGGCCGCCGGAGCCACGGCCGCGGCCGCCGACACGCTGCGGTCGCTGACCGATCTCTTCGACGTGCTCGACGGCGAGCCGCCCACGATGACGGCCACCCGCCAGCTGGCGGCCATCCGCTCCCGCATCGGCGCGCAGGGCCGGTGGCAACCGGCCGTCGCCTGACCCTCGGGTGCCCGATCATGCCTGGCAGCACCGCGGCATCCCGGCACGACGAGGCACTGACGTCTCCCCGCCGGGCGATCGTGCTGGCGCACTTTGATCGCGATGGCGGCTTCGATCCGCACGTTCGTCACGCGCTGGCCGCTTACCGGCGCGTCGCCGCACGGCTCGTCGTCGTGTCCAACGACGGCGGACCGCTGCCCGCGTCGCTCGCCGGCATCGTCGACGACTACATTCCCCGGCGGAACATCGGCTACGACTTCTGCGCCTGGCGCGATGGGCTCGGCACGCTCGACCGCAGCGCCTACGACGAGGTGATCTGCGTCAACGACAGCGTCTACGGGCCGCTTTTCGACTTTCGAATCGCGCTCGACGATCCACGGACCGCGGCCGCCGACTTCTGGGGCATGGTCGCATCCGATCAGGCCTGTGGCCGGGGCAGGCCGCGACGGTGGCATCTGCAATCCTGGTTCTTCGGCATGCGTCGCCGGCTGCTCGACTCCGACGCCTTCGACGAGTTCTGGTCCGCGGTGAAACCGCTGCCCGCAAAGACCGACGTGATCGAACGCTACGAGATCGGGCTGTCGGCACACATGATCCGCGCCGGCTTCACGACTGCGGCGTTGTACGATGCCTCGACCGCACCCCGGGTCAGCCTCGCCGAGCTGGCCCCCCACATCTCGCTGGCCGACCCCCGCCGGTCGTGGCGTCTGGTGAGGAAATCCCGCCGCACATCGCACAACCCGAGCGAGCTGGTCTGGTGGCGGCTGCTCGAGGCCGGCGTGCCGTACGCGAAGGTCGGGCTGTTTCGCGTCAACCACTACGGCCTGCATCTGCCGACCGTGCTGGCCGACCTCGGCCGGTCGACGGCGTACGATATCGGGCTCATCCACCGGCATCTGGCCCGCGCCGGCTGATCCGCCCCGCCGCCGGGGAAGCCCCGGCCAAACGGCCCCGGCTCGTCGGCCGGACACGCTGCCTGTATAACTGTGGCGGTCAAGGCCGAGCCGGCGGGCGCAGCGCCCTCCGGCTTTTTTGGGAACCGACTTCGTGACGAATTTCACGAAGTCGTGTTCCGCGGCCGAAAACCGTGGTTCCCCCTGCCATCACCTGCCCGCCAGAGGTCCCCATGGACGCGATCCTGCCGGTCCTGCTGTTCGTCGCGATTGCGGCGGCGGTATCGGTCGGGCTGCTCGTGGTGGCCGGCCTGCTCGGCCCGCGGCGGTCCGGGGCCGTGAAGGAGATGCCGTACGAGAGCGGCATGGATCCGGTCCACGACACGCGACGTCGGTTCGACGTCCGCTTTCACCTGGTGGCGATCACCTTCCTGGTCTTCGACGTGGAGCTGCTCTTTCTCTACCCCTGGGCGGTGGCAAGCCGTTCGGCGGCAGGTGTCGATGCCGCCGTGCAGGCGGGCCTCGTTTCGTCACGCGGACTGGTGTTTGGTGGCGCGATGCTCTTCGTGGCCCTGGTGATCGTCGGGTTCGCCTACGACTGGCGAAAGGGGGTGTTCCGATGGCGATGATGCCGTCCGCATCCGGCGGCAGGATCGAGCTGCCGGAAAACGTGGTGGTCAGCCGGCTCGACGCGCTGGCCAACTGGTGCCGCAAGAACAGCCTCTGGCCGATGCCCTTCGCCACGGCCTGCTGCGGCATCGAGCTCATGGCCACGGGCGCGAGCAAGCACGACCTCGCCCGCTTCGGCGCCGAGGTCTTCCGCTTCAGCCCCCGCCAGTGCGACCTGATGATCGTGGCGGGCCGGGTGGTGATGAAGATGCTCCCGGTGCTGCAGCGGATCTGGCAGCAGATGCACGAGCCCAAGTGGTGCATCTCGATGGGTGCCTGCGCCAGCACCGGCGGCGTGTTCGACACCTATGCCGTGGTGCAGGGCATCGATCGCTTCATTCCGGTTGACATGTACGTGCCCGGATGCCCGCCGCGACCGGAGCAGTTGATCCAGGCGATCATCGACCTGCAGGACAAGATCCAGCAGGAGGGAACGATCACCGGCCGGGAGTTCGACACCGCGGGGCGGCAACTGCGAAAGCGGGCCCTCGTCGACATCACCGGGCCGGTGGCGATCGACGCCTCCCGCAACCCCGTGCTCCAGCGGGAACTCGCCACCGCCGCCGAAGCCCCGTCCACGACCTGAAGCCCCGTCGCCCCCCGCCCCGATGCCCTTCACTCCGCCCTCCGTCGACGACGTGCTCTCAAGCCTTGCCGGCCGGTTTGGCTCCCTCGAGTCGAGCGTGCATCGCGGCCAGACCCGCGTGGTGGCGCCCGCGGCGCTGTCGTTCGACCTGCTTTCCTGGCTCAAGGATCGGGGATTCGACCTGCTCGTCGACGTCACCTGTGTCGACTATCTCGACTACCGCGACGCGACGCACCGGTACGGACTCGTCTACCTGCTCGCCTCCACGGCGACCAACCAGCGGCTCACGGTTCGCGTGTTCGTCGACGACCCCGATCCGACGGTGCGGAGCGTGGTGCCGCTCTGGGAAGGGGCCAACTGGCTGGAGCGGGAGGTCTGGGACCTGTTCGGCATCCGCTTCGCCGGCCATCCCGACCTCCGCCGCCTCGTGATGCCCGAGGAGTTCGCAGCGCACCCGCTGCGGAAGGATTATCCGCTCCAGGGCCGTGGCGAACGCCACAATTTCCCCGTCATCACCCGCGACCACAGCTGACCCCGATGTCCATCGCCACCCCCGACACCACCGGCCCCGAGGCGGGCGCACGATCCGAGGATTACCTCTGGACGCTCAACTTCGGCCCGCAGCATCCGGCCACGCACACCACGCTCCGCATCGTGCTCAAGCTCGACGGCGAGCGGGTCGTCGACGCCCAGCCCGAGATGGGCTACCTCCACTCCGGCTTCGAGAAGATCGGCGAGCACCTCACGTTCAACCAGTACGTGACGGTGACCGACCGGATGAACTACATCTCGCCGATGGCCAACAACGTGGCCTGGCACCATGCGGTCGAGACGCTGCTGGGGATCGCACTCACGCCCCGCTGCACCTACATCCGCACGATCATCGCCGAACTCGCCCGGATCAGCGACCACCTGCTCTGCAACGGGGCCGTCGGACTCGACACGGGCGCCTTCACGTTTTTCCTCTACGCCTTCTACCAGCGTGAGGTGATCTACGACATCTTCGAGACCCTCTGCGGCGCGCGGTTCACCAACTCCTACACGCGGGTCGGCGGCGTATCGCAGGATTTCACGCCGCTGGTGATCGAGAAGATCCGGGCTTTCCTCCGCACCTTTCCCAAGACGCTCGACGACATGGAGCGGCTCCTCACGCGGAACAGGATCTTCGTCGACCGCACGAAGGGCGTCGGCGTGCTCACCAAGGAGGAGGCGATCAGCCGGAGCGCGACCGGGCCGGTGGCCCGGGCGAGCGGCGTGACCCGCGACCTCCGCAAGGACGAGCCCTACCTCGCCTACGCCGATCTCGACTTCCACGTGTGCTGCGCCAGCGCCGGCGACTGCTACGCCCGCTATCTCGTGCGGATGCAGGAGATGCGGGAGAGCCTGAGGCTGGTGGCCCAGGCCCTGGAAAACCTTCCCGCAGGCGACGTGAACATCGGCATCGACCAGCGGGTGGCGCGGCCGACGAAGCAGCAGGTCTATTCCACGATCGAGGGCACGATCTCGCACTTCGAGCTCTCGATGAGCAACCGCGGGTTCGAGGTGCCCTGCGAGGAGACGTACGCGGCCATCGAGGCGCCCAACGGCGAACTCGGATTCTACGTCGTCGGCGACGGCAGCGAGACCGCCTACCGGGCCCGGTGCCGCCCGCCGAGCGTCCTCCACTTCGCCCTCTTCCCGCACCTGATCCGCGGCCACACGCTCTCCGACGTCGTGGCCGTGCTCGGCAGCCTCAACATCATCGCCGCGGAGCTCGACCGATGATCGCCCCCGGCCGCACGTACCTCACCGACGAGATGGTGGCGAAGATCGAGGCGCTCGCGCCGCGGTATCCGAACCGGCGGGCCCTTACGCTTCCCGCCCTGCACATCGTCAACGCGGAACTCCGCCACGTGCCGCTCGGGGCGGTGGCCGAGATCGCCGCCATGCTGGGGCTGGCCCCCGCCGAGGTGCAGGACACGCTGACCTTCTACCAGTTCTTCCACCAGGAGAAGCCGCACGGGAAGGTGCGGGCCTTCGTCTGCCGGTCGGTGTCGTGCGCGCTTCGCGGCGGCGACCACCTGCTCGAGCACCTGTGCAAGGCGAACGGCATCGAGCCCTACGGCACGACCGGTGACGGCGAACTGACGATCGAGCCGGCCGAGTGCCTGGGCGCCTGCGATTTCGCGCCGTGCATCCTCGCCAACGACGACCTGCTCAAGAACATGACACCTGAGACCGCCGCGGCGGAGCTCAGGAAGCCCCGGGCGAGGGCCACCTGACCATGCAGCCATTCAAGCCAGTCCTGCTCGAGGCAGTCGGGGTTCCCGATGGCCACACGATCGCGAGTTACAAGAGCCGCGGCGGCTATGCGCCGCTCGAGGCCACGCTCGCCGGCAAGCAGCCTGCCGACGTGATCGAGATGGTGAAGGCTTCCGGGCTCCGCGGCCGCGGCGGCGCCGGCTTCCCCACCGGCCTCAAGTGGACGTTCCTGCCCAAGGACCATCCGGGGCCGATCTACCTCTGCATCAATGCCGACGAGAGCGAGCCGGGCACGTTCAACAACCGCATCCTCATGGAGGACGATCCGCACCAGGTGATCGAGGGCATCATTCTCTCCTCGTTCGCGACGCGGGCCTCCACCGCCTACCTCTACCTGCGGTACGAGTATCCGCGGAGCTGGCATCGGCTCCAGGGGGCGATCGACGAGGCCTACGCCGCCGGCTACCTCGGGAAGAACATCCGGGACAGCGGCTTCTCGCTCGACATCCAGCTCCACCGCGGCGCCGCCGCCTACATCTGCGGCGAGGAGACCGGGCTGATCGAGAGCCTGGAAGGCAAGCGGGCCTGGCCGCGAATCAAGCCGCCGTTCCCGGCGATCGAGGGCCTGTTTCGCAAGCCCACGGTCGTGAACAACATCGAGACGATGGCCTGCGTGGCCCAGATCGCCCGCCGCGGCGTGGAGTGGTTCAAGTCGATCGGTGTGCCCGCCGATCCTGCCAATCCCCGCGACCCCGGCTCCTACGGTCCGAAGCTCTACTGCCTCTCGGGCCACGTCGAGAAGCCGGGCTGTTACGAGGCTCCGCTCGGCATCACGGCCAGGCAGCTGATCGACGAGTTGGGCGGCGGCGTCTGGAAGGGGCGGAAGGCCAAGGCCGTGATCCCCGGCGGCATCTCCATGGGCCTGATGACCGAGAGCGAACTCGACACGCCGCTCGACTTCGCCGGCCCGGGCAAGGTGGGCTGCCTCGGCCTCGGGACTGCGGCCGTCGTCGTGATCGACGACCAGACGAGCATCGTCGACTTCCTGCACAACTCGGCCCGATTCTTCGCCCACGAGTCGTGCGGCCAGTGCACCCCCTGCCGCGAGGGCACGAGCTGGTCGCTGCGGATTCTCGAGCGGATCAAGGCAGGCAAGGGCCGCATCAAGGACCTCGACATCCTCCTCGAACTCGGCAGCACGATGGGCATGATGCCGGGCAGCACGATCTGCGGCCTGGCCGACGGCGCCGCCTGGCCGATGAAGAACGCGATCAAGAAGTTCCGCGGTGAGTTCGAGGACTTCATCAAGCGGACCAACCCCTCGGGCTGGATGGTGACCGACCCCGTCCCCGCCCTGCAGATCGTGGGAGCGCACTGATGCCGGTCGTGATCGTCGACGGACAGGAGATCGAGATCGGGGCCGACGAGCGGCTCAACTGCATCGAGGCGGCCCGCCGCGCCGGCAAGGAGATCCCGCATTACTGCTGGCATCCCGGCCTCTCGGTCGTGGCCAGTTGCCGCATGTGCCTGATCGAGACCGGCCAGCGTGACGCCGCCACGGGAAAGGTCACGATGGTGCCGAAACTCGTGCCCGGCTGCCAGACGCCGGTCAAAGACGGCACCGTGATCGTCACCGAGAGCGAGACGGTGAAGGCGAGCCGCGCCCGGGTCGAGGAGGCCCTGCTGATCGATCACCCAATCGACTGCCCGATCTGCGACAAGGCGGGAGAGTGCCTCCTGCAGGATTACCACTTCGAGCACGGGCAGCCGGAGCGGCGGGCCGACCTGCACCCGTTCACGAGCCGGAAGCGCGACATGGGCCCCACCGTCACGCTCTTCGTCGACCGCTGCATCATGTGCACGCGGTGCGTGCGATTCACGCGGGAGATCTCCGGCACCGCGGAACTGATGGTCACCAGCCGCGGCGCCAAGGAGGAGATCGACGTCTTCCCCGGCCACCCGCTGGACAACAAGCTCTCCGGCAACGTCGTCGACCTCTGCCCGGTCGGCGCACTCGGCGACAAGGACTTCCTCTACCAGCAGCGGGTCTGGTTCCTGCAGCGCGAAGCCAATGTCTGCGGCGGCTGCTCGGCCGGCTGTTCGATTTTCACGGAGCACAACCAGGACGCCGTCTACCGGCTCAAGCCCCGCGAGAACCCCCACGTCAACACGTGGTGGATCTGCGACGAGGGCCGCTACGGCTGGCACCATCTCCACGACCAGTCGCGGGTGCTCGAGGCCGAGCGGAGAGCCCCCTCGCCGCGTCCGGGCCTCGACGGGGCCGTCACGCCGGCCACCGGGGCGGTGGAATGGGCCGACGTGGTCGTGAAACTGCGTGATGACCTCAAGGCAGCGGGCCGGCTCGCCGTCGCTGTGTCGCCGATGCTCACCGTCGAGGAGGCGTGGATGCTCTGCGCCGTGGCCCGGTCGATCGACCCCGAGGCCTTCCTCGCGCTCGGCTTCGTCCCCACCAGAGGCGATGACGAAACCTTCCCCGGCGGTTTCACGATCCGCGCCGAGAAGTGCCCCAACCGCCGCGGGGTGGAAGAGGTGCTCGCCCTCTACGGCGCCGGTGGCCGCTCGTGGGGCGACGTCGTGGCTCATGTCGCGGCCGGCAAGGCCGAAGCCGCCTGGATCACCGCCGGCTATCCGGGCCCGTGGGTCGATACCGCGACCGCGGCCGCGTTCGCCGACCTGAAGCAGCTCGTCGTCCAGGATCTCTTCGACTCCCCGCTCATGCGTCTGGCCACGTGGCGGCTGCCCGCCGTCGGCTTCGCCGAGCGGGCCGGAACCTGGGTCAACGTGGCCCACCGGGCCCAGAGTTTCCGGCAGGCGATCCGGCCGCCGGCCGGCGTCTGGCCCGAAGGCCGCCTCTACTGGAACATGCTCGGCCGCCGTGGCCTGTACGACCCCATCGCCGTCCGCCACCAGATCGCCGCGTCGGCGCCGACGTTTGCGGCACTCGCGGGCGATGTGCCCGCGACGGGCGTCGATCTCCGCATCCACCAGCTTGCCTGACGCATCGCCATGGAATCCTTCCTCCCCTCGCTGCCCACGCTCGTCGCCCTGGTGAAGATCGGCCTGCTCGTCGGCGGCCTGATGACGGCGGCGGCCTACCTCGTGCTGGTGGAGCGGTGGATGGCCGCCTGGGTGCAGGATCGCAAGGGCCCCAACCGCGTCGGCATCCCACTCACCAAGGTGCGCCTCTTCGGCCTCGGCCAGCCGCTCGCCGACGGCCTGAAGATCATCCTCAAGGAGGACTTCACGCCCCGGCACGTCGACAAGGTGCTCTACACGGCCGCCCCTCTCGTGCTGCTCGCGGCGTCGCTGGCGATCTTCGCGGCGATCCCGTTCGGCAGTTCGCTGCCGCCGATTCCCGCGCTCGGCCTCACCGGCGAAGAGCCGCTGCTCGTCGCGCCGGGCCTCGACGTGGGCGTGCTTTGGGTGTTCGCGCTCTCCAGCATCGCCGTCTACGGCGTGCTCCTCGGGGGCTGGGCGAGCAACAACAAATACGGCTTCCTCGGTGGCCTGCGGAGCAGCGCCCAGCTGGTGGCCTACGAGATCCCTCTGGGCCTCGGCCTGCTGGGGGTGGTGCTCGCCGCCGGCTCGCTCAAGCTCGACGCCATCATGAACGCGCAGGCCTCGAGCGGCGTCTGGTATGCGTTCGCGCAGCCGCTCGGCTTCGTGGTGTTTCTGATCGCGAGCTTCGCCGAGGCAGCCCGGCTTCCCTTCGACCTGCCGGAGGCGGAGCAGGAACTCGTCGGCGGGTATCACACCGAGTATTCGGGCATCAAGCTGCTGCTCTTCCTGGTGTCCGAGTTCCTCCACATGGTCACGGCTGCGTTCCTGATCGTGATCATGTTCCTCGGTGGCTGGCACCTCTGGGGCATCACCGGCTCGGGGCCCGTGGAGACCTGGACGGTCGCCCTGATCCGCTTCGCCGTGCTTTCGGCGAAGATTCTCGGCGTGATCCTGTTCTTCATGCTCGTCCGTTGGAGCTGGCCGCGGTTCCGCTTCGACCAACTGATGAACCTCGCCTGGAAGGTGATGCTGCCGCTCGGACTCGCCAACCTCGTCACCGTGGCGACGATCGAGGAGTTTCGCCCGCACCTCGTGGCCGCCCTCGGCCCGGGATCCGCGCAGGCCGTGGCGGTCGCAGCCCCTTGGGGGGTCTTCGTGCTCGGCTGGCTCGCGGCGGGCCTGCTCACCCCCTCCGGCACAGACAACACCCCGATCCGCACCCCCGGCCCGCTCGATGCGGAGCACGCGCTCGGTGCGTCGTCTCGCGACATGGTGGAGATCTGACATGAAGCCTTCGGACCCATCGATCACCTGGCTGGAGGAAAAGCCCCTCGGGCTTGCCGAGCGGCTCTACCTGCCCCTGTTCGTGAACGGGCTGACGACGACCGCCCGGCACCTCGTGAGCCCCAAGGTCACCGTGAGTTATCCCGAACAGCGGCCGACGGTGGGCAACCCGCTGATCTACCGAGGCGTGCATCGGCTCAACCGTGACGCCGAGGGGCGGGTGAAGTGCGTCGCCTGCTTCCTCTGCGCCACCGCCTGCCCGGCCCACTGCATCGACATCGTGGCCGCGGAGAGCCCGTGGCCCGACCGCGAAAAGTACCCGGAGAGTTTCCAGATCGACGAACTGCGGTGCATCTTCTGCGGCATGTGCGAGGAGGCCTGCCCGGTCGACGCGATCGAACTCACGAGCCTGCTCGATCTCACCGGCAAGAGCCGCGAGGAAATGATCTTCGACAAGGAGAAGTTGCTGAGCGTCTTCGACATGACGAAGGATGCCGAGCCGATGAAGTCGACCTCGCTGGGGGGTACGCTGTGATCCCCTCGATCGCCCCCGGCACGCTGCTGGCCACCGGAGTGGTCGCCACCGCCGCGAGCCTCTGGTTGCTGCTCCCGCGCGGGCGGTCGGCCGGCGCCGACCGGGCCGCCCGCCTGCTCGGCGGCCTTCTCGGCCTGATCGCCCTGGGCTGCTTCCTGCTCACGGGCCACCGGCTCGGCAGCCTCGGCGAGGAAGCCGTCTTTCTCACGGTGGCGATCGTGGCCGTGATCTCGGGCGTTGCCACAATCGTCTCCCGATCCCCGGTCTACGCCGCCATCTGGTTCGCGATGACGCTCGCCGGCGTGGCGGGCGTGCTCCTCGTGCTCGGGGCACAGTTCCTCGGCGTCGCGACGATCGTGGTCTACGCCGGCGCGATCCTCGTGATGTTCCTCTTCGTGCTCATGCTCGCCCAACCCGCAGGCCTCGCCCCCTACGACCGCGTTTCCAGCGAACCACTCCTTTCGGCGGTGGCCGGTGCGGTGCTGCTCGGCATCCTCTCGCTCTCGATCGGCCGACTCACCGCGGAACCGCCGGCCTGCTGCAGGCCTGCCGCGAAGGCGGCCATCCTGGCCGGCCAGTCCGACGCCCCCGCGTCCGCCGCCCCGGGCGTCGACCTGCTCGCGGCCGACCATGTCGCCCGGTTGGGAGGCGAACTGTTCGGCCGGCACCTGCTGGCCGTCGAGGTGGCGGGCGTGCTCCTGCTGGTGGCCCTCATCGGGTCCATCGCCATCGTCTCCCGCAGTTCCGCGGACGCCGACCACTCCACCGCCCGGAGGGCCGCCTGATGCCCCCTTCTCCGCTGGTGCTCGACGGTCTCCTCGTCGGCGCGATCCTCTTCGCCCTCGGCCTCGTCGGGATTCTCGCCCGTCGCAACCTGATCGTGATGTTTCTCTGCGCCGAACTCATGCTGCAGGGAGTGTCGGTGAGCCTCGTCGCCTGGAGTCGTCATCACGGCGACTGGGGCGGGCACGTGCTCGTGATCTTCGTGCTCACGGTGGCCGCGTGCGAGGCGGCGGTGGCGCTCGTGTTCGTGCTCCAGGCATTCGCCCGCACCGGTCGGCTCGACTCGGCCGCCTGGCAGTCGCTCCGCGAGTCGAACATGCCCCGCATGGTCGACCATGAACTGCCGGCGATCGACGCGGTGCCCCACCGGTTCCCCACGCTCACTCCGGCCGGCATCGAGCCGGCCCCCGACGAGGACGCCCTGCTCGAACGCGAGCACGTCTGACCATCGGCCCTCGCGGCCGCACTCCCGATCATCCGCCCATGAACGACCTCTCCCCGTCGACGCTGCTCGTGCTCGTGCCGCTCCTGCCCCTGGCAGGCGCGATCCTCTCCGTCGCGCTCGGCCGCGCGCTCGGTTCGCGAGCCCATCTGCCCGCGGTGGCCGGCATCGCCGCCGCGTTCGTGGTGGCGGTGACGCTCCTCGTGGGCATGGCCCGCGAGGTGGGCGTGGGGGCCGGCGTGCACGACCATGCAGCGAAGCCCGTCGAGATGGTGGCCACCCTCTGGCAGTGGGCTGCCGTCGACCAGGCGGCCGCGGCGGGCGACGCTTCGGCGGCGGCGTTCTCGATCCCCGTGGCGATACGGCTCGATCCGCTCACGGCCACGCTGCTGGTGATCATCACAGGCGTCGGCCTGCTGGTGGCGATCTACTCGATCGGCTACATGCATGGCGACCCGGGATACCCGCGGTTCTTCGCGCTGGTCTCGGCCTTCGTCTTCTCGATGTCGATGCTGGTCGCGGCCAGCAACTTCCTGCTGGTCTACGTCTTCTGGGAGGCGGTGGGCGCCTGCAGCTACCTGCTGATCGGGTTCTGGTTCTCGAAGCCCGAGGCCGCCAGGGCCGCCAAGAAGGCGTTTCTCGTCAACCGCGTGGGGGACTTCGGCCTCGCGGTCGCCACGTTCCTGCTCTGGATGACCTACGGCACGCTCAACTTCCACGACACCACGCTCGCCGACGGCACGCTCGTGCCGGGCATTCTCGGGGCGACGCGGCTCGGCGACGCCTCGGCCTACGTGGGCGGCGGCATCGGCACGGCGATCTGCCTGCTGCTGCTCCTGGCCGCCTGCGGCAAGAGCGCCCAGCTGCCGCTGCACGTCTGGCTTCCGGACGCGATGGAGGGCCCCACGCCGGCGAGTTCCTTGATCCACGCCGCCACGATGGTCACGGCCGGCATCTACCTGGTGGGCCGCTGCGCCCCCCTGTTCATGGCCTGCCCGGGTGCGCTCACGCTCGTGTCGATCGTGGGGGCGTCCACGGCCCTCGTCGCGGCCCTGATCGGCACCGCCCAAAACGACCTCAAGCGGGTGCTCGCCTACTCCACGATCAGCCAGCTGGGTTACATGTTCGCGAGCCTTGGCACCGGCAGCCTGCTGGGCTTCACTGCTGCCATCTTTCACCTCGTCACCCACGCCTTCTTCAAGGCTCTGCTCTTCATGGGAGCGGGCTCCGTGATGCATGCCATGGGTGGTGTGATCGACATGCGTCGGTTCGGCGGCCTGAGGCGCGTGATGCCGATCACCGCCGCCACCTTCCTCGTCGGGTCGCTCGCGCTCGCCGGCGTCGCGCCGTTCGCGGGCTTCTTCAGCAAGGACGAGATCCTCGCCTCGCTCCACTCACGGGGCTGGGCCGATGCCCACGGCCATCGGCAGGAGTCGGCTCCCGGCGACGGCCATGCGGCCACGCCGGCCCGGTTCCATTTCGCATCCGTGACGCCCGCCGCCGCCCAACTCGCCGGCGGCCGTGGGACGGCCCTCGATGCCCTCGACACTCCGGCCACCTGGCGGCTGCTGTTCTGGATGTCGCTCGTGACGGCCGGACTCACGGCCTTCTACACCTTCCGCGCCGTCTTCATGACCTTCACCGGGCCCACCCGGGTGCCGGAGGAGGCGGGGCACCACGCCCACGAGTCGCCGCCGTCGATGACGATCCCGCTCGTGATCCTCGCCGTACTCTCGGCGGCGAGCGGCTGGTGGCTATTCAGCACCCACTCGCTGGCGGAGTTCCTCGCCGCCACGCCCTCGTTCACCGCGCCCGCCGTCGTCGCCACGGCCACGCCGCCGGCATTCCACTGGGATCTCGCCGTGCAGGGCAGCCTCGCTGCCGCGGTCGGCATCGTGATCGCGGCGCTCGGGCACCTCGGCAGGCGGAGTGACGGCCCGCAGATGGAGCGGTTTCTTGGCCCGCTCGAGACACTCTTCGCCAACCGCTTCTACATCGACCAACTCTACGCGGCCCTCGTCGTCAGGCCGCTGGAGTTCGTGGCCACGCTGGCGGCCCTGGCTGATCGCTACCTCGTCGACGGGCTCGTCGACCTCATTGCCCGCATGCCGCTCGTCGTGGGGTCCGTCGTCCGCAGCCTGCAGTCGGGGCTCGTGCAGCGATACGCACTCGCAGGCGTCATCGGCATGCTCCTTATCGTGCTGGCGCTCGTTGCGCGGGCCGCCGGCTAGCTGGAAGGAACCATTCTCGTGATCAACGGCTTCAGCCCCTCCGCCCATCTCGTGCTCACGATCCTCACGCCCCTCGTCGGCGCGGTGGTGGCATGGGTGCTCGGCTCACGGGGCACCGCGGCCGTCCGCCAGAGCGCGGCGGTGACGTCGCTCGTGACGCTCGTGCTGGCCGGCTGGCTCGTCGTTCGCTTCCTCGCCGACCCGGCCGCCACCTCCGGCCTGCCTTTTGGGCTCGTCGAGATCCCGTGGCTCACGGAGGGCATCTTCGACGTGCGGTTCTCGCTCGGGCTCGACGGCCTCTCGCTCTGGATGTTTGGCCTGGCGGCGCTCTTGTCGGTGACGGCGGTGTTCGTCAGTTGGGATGCCGTCACCGAGCGAGCGGTCGGCTTCTACGTGCTGCTGCTCGTGCTCGAGACCGCGATGCTCGGGGTGTTTGCCGCCCGCGACGCGATCCTGTTCTACGTGTTCTTCGAGTTCACGCTCGTGCCGCTCTTCTTCCTGATCGGCATCTGGGGGCACGACGAGCGGAGGCGAGCCGCTGTGAAATTCTTCATCTACACCCTCACCGGCAGCGTGCTCACGTTCCTGGGCCTGCTGGCGATCGTCCTCTGGAGCGCCGCCCAGACGGGCACCGTCACCTTCGACATCGAGACCCTGACGGACGCCCTGCGGATCAATCCCATGCCGATGACGGCCGAGGGGGGCTGGTTGCAGATGATCGTGTTCCTCGCGCTCCTCGCCGGCTTCGCGGTGAAGGTGCCGATCGTGCCGTTCCACACCTGGCTGCCGCTGGCCCACGTCGAGGCGCCGACTGGCGGATCGGTCGACCTGGCCGGCGTGCTTCTCAAACTGGGCATTTACGGGTTCCTGCGGTTCTCGATGCCGATGCTGCCGGAGGCCACCGCCCTGGCGGCGCCGTGGCTCTTCGGCCTCGGCGTGGCGGGCATCGTCTACGGAGCCCTCGTGGCCCTCGTGCAGACGGACCTCAAGCGACTGATCGCCTATTCGTCGGTGAGCCACATGGGCTACGTGGTGATGGGGCTTTTCGCGCTCACGCCCGTCGCCGCCGAGGGGGCCAACCTGCAACTGGTCAACCATGGTCTCTCATCGGCCGGGCTCTTCGCCCTCGTGGGCATGATCTACGAGCGGTTTCATACGCGGAACATCGCCAGCCTCGGCGGCATCGCGGCGAAGGCCCCGTGGCTGGCCGTGTTCTTCATGCTCTTCACCTTCTCGAGCATTGGCCTGCCGGGGCTCAACGGCTTCGTGGGGGAGTTCATGATCCTCGCGGGCTCGTTTCAGCGGGCCTGGTCAGGGGTGGCCGCCTCCTGGCGGACGGCCTATCTCGTGATGGCGCTGCTCGGCGTGGCGGGGGTGGTCCTCGGGGCGTGGTACATGCTCTGGGCCGTGGAGCGGGTGCTCTTCGGCGGCTCCCGCGAGCCGCCCCGTGGCTCGGGGCATGCTCCCGGCCATGACCATGCGTCGACGCACGGCCACGCCGCCCATGCCGATCATGCCGCCGACCGCTGCGACCTGCGGTGGCACGAACTCGTGGCCGTGCTGCCGCTGGCCGTGTTCGTCGTCTGGATCGGGCTCACGCCCGCCATGTTTCTTGCTCCCGCGGCCCCTGCCGTCCGCGAGGCCACCGCGGCCTCCGGCGAGGCCTTTGCCGCCCGCATGCAGGCCGCCGAGCCGGCCGCCACCGTCGCCCGGATTGCCCTGCCATGAATGCCACGTCGCTCGACACCTTCGCCCTGCTTGCCCCGGAACTCGTGCTCGTGGCGGCGGCGCTCGTCGTCTACCTCGGAGCCGCCTTCGCGGGCCTGCGGGTCGGCTGGCTCCTCGCCGCCACCGGGATCCTCCTGGCGATGGCCGCGACCCGTGGCCAGACGTCCGATCCAGCCTTCTCGGCAACGGTCACGGTCGACGCCTTCTCCACCTTCGTCCGCTGGATGACGCTCGGACTCGGGCTGCTCGTGTGCCTCGTGCAGGCCGGCGACCTCTTCACCGCCGCTGTAAGTCGCGGCCCAGGACTGCATCGCGGCGGCACCTGCGAGGAGGCCGGCACCTTTCTGCTGCTGCTCGCCGGGCTTTCGCTCACGGGCGTGGCCGGCGATCTCGTACTGCTCTTCGTTGGCCTCGAACTCGTGTCGATCCCCACCTACATCCTGCTGGCCCTCAAGCGAAACGACGCCCGCGGCCAGGAGGCCAGCCTGAAGTACTTTTTCCTCTCGCTCGTGGCCTCGGCGATCTTTCTCTACGCCCTCGTCTGCCTCTACGGCATCGGTGGCTCCACCGATCTGCAGGCGATCGCCTCCCGGCTGCGGGCCGACGCCCGCGCCGACCGCATCGTGCAGGCGCTCGTGCCGCTGGCGGCAGGCATGGCCGTGGTCGCCGCGTCGTTTCGCCTGGCGGCCGTGCCGATGCACTTTTACGCCCCGGATGTCTACGAGGGCACCGGCCCGGGCAACGCCGCATTGCTCTCGACGCTTCCCAAGGTCGCGGGCGTCGTCGTGCTGGCCCGACTGCTCGGGCTCTTCACCGCCGGCTCCAGCCCCGAACTGCTCTGGCGGGTGCTCGCGGTGCTGGCCGCCGTGACGATGACGGTGGGCAACGTGACGGCCCTCTGGCAGCGGAATCTGCGTCGGCTCCTCGCCTGCTCGTCGATCGCCCACGCGGGATACCTGCTCGTCGGCATCGCCGTGGCCGCCGCCGCGGCGGCGACGCCCGCTGCCGGCGGACGCGGCTGGCCCTTTGCGGCCGGCGGGATGTCGGCCACGCTCTTCTATCTCGCCACCTACGCAGTGGCCACGATCGGCCTGTTCGGGGCGATCGCCTACCTCGGCCATCGCTGGCCCGAGTGGACGAGCGGGAGTGGACCGCGTCCGCCGCGGGAGGAAATCACCTCCGTCGACGACCTCGACGGCCTCTCCTCGACCAACCCCGTGGCGGCCTTCGCGATTGCCGTGTTCCTGCTCTCGCTGGCGGGCATCCCACCGCTGCCGGGCTTCTGGGGCAAGTTGTCGTTGGCCGTCTCGGCGCTCGAGGTCGACTGGACGGCCCCGATCGTGATGGGCAGCCGGCGGGCCTGGTTCGCAGGCTTGGCCGCCGTGCTCGTGCTCAACGCGGCGATCGCTGCGGCCTACTACCTGCGAATCATCGCGGCGATGTACTTCAAGACCACCCGCCGCGGCGTGCAGGCCGACGGTGGGCTCGCTGCCGGCGTGGCGATGCTGACCTGCCTGGCGCTGGTCTGCATGCTCACGATCCAACCCCGCGGGCTGTTCACCACGGCCTCCCGCGCGGGCGAGACCGTCGCACCGACGGCATCGCCCACCGCCACCG
>JBJTDZ010000069.1:0-9797 GCA_046092585.1 Pirellulales bacterium
CGCCCCGTAGGAGAGCCAGCCGGCGCTGCGGCCCATCGTCTCGCAGAGGAAGTAGGACCGGCTCGCCTCCGCATCGTAAAGGAGGTTGCGGATCTCGCCCCCGAGCGTGTCGACCGCCGTGAAGTAGCCGAAGGTGAAATCGATCCCCATGTAGTCGTTGTCGATCGTCTTGGGGAGATGCACCACCGGGATCCGCGGGGCGTCGGCCGGCAGGCGATCCTGGTAGAGCTTGAACTTGTTGGCCGTCTTCAGGGTGTCGTCGCCGCCGATCGAGATCAGGGCCTCCACGCCGAGCGACCGCAGCCCCTCGTAGACGTTCTTCAGCGGCTGCACCCGCTCGGCGTCGTCGAGGTGGCTCGGATGGGAGACATGCTTGCCCGGATTGGCGCGGGCGGTGCCGATCATGATCCCCTGGCCGCTCCGGGTGCGCTTGAGGAACTCGGGCGTGATCCGGATGTAGTCCCGGCCCTCGGCGAGCGGCTTGGCGGGGGAGTAGTCGACCAGCGACGAGTAGCCGTGCTTCATGCCCAGTACCTCGGTGCCTTCCCGCATGAACGACGTGGCCGCCGTGGAGATCACGGCATTGGCCCCCGGGGCCGGGCCGCCGGCGAACAGGATCGCGACACGGCGGAAGTGGTGGACGGCTCGTTCGGGACGGGAGAGCGACTCGGGCATGGCTCTGCGGAACTCCTGCTGAAAGCTTGGGGAAACTCACCGGCTTCGGGGGCGGCAAAAGTCGGTTGTAAGAACAACTCCTTCGGATCGTCGCCGGGGCGAGGATACGCCCAAGGCTCCTCGAGCGTTCGCCGACCCCCTCGCCTACCTTTTGTGACGCGAGGGGGCGTTGCTTCGATTCACCGTTGCCGATTTCACCCCGCCAGCATCCGCTCCACGAAGGTGGTGTCAACCTGGGCCTCGTGGAAGGCGGTGTTCGACAGCACCTCGAGGTGCAGCGGGACGGTGGTCTTGATGCCCTCGACGCGGAGCTCCTTGAGGGCGCGGATCATGGTGTCGATCGCGTCCTTCCTCGTGGCCTGGTGCACGATGAGCTTCCCGATCAGGGAGTCGTAGTGCGGGGGCACGACGTAGCCAGTGGTGACGTGCGAATCCCACCGCACGCCGAAGCCGCCCGGGGCGATGATCCGCTCGATCCGGCCGGGGTTGGGGCGGAAGTTGTGGGCCGGATCCTCGGCGTTGATTCGACACTCGATCGCATGGCCGCGGGGCTTGATGTCGTCCTGCTGGAGGCCGAGTTTCTCGCCGGTGGCCACGCGGATCTGGGCCTTGAGCAGGTCGATGCCCGTCACCATCTCGCTCACCGGGTGCTCCACCTGGATCCGCGCATTGACCTCGATGAAGTAGAAATTGTCCTGCTGGTCGACGATGAACTCCACCGTGCCGGCGGAGTAGTAGCCGGCCGTCTTCGCCAGCCGTACGGCGGCGTCGGCCATCTTCTGCCGCGTGGCCTGAGGCAGCCGCGGCGAGGGGCTCTCCTCGATCAGTTTCTGGTGCCGCCGCTGGGTTGAGCAGTCGCGCTCCCAGAGGTGAAACACGTTGCCGTGCTGGTCGCCGAGAATCTGGATTTCGACGTGCCGCGGCCGCTCGATGTATTTCTCGATGTAGATGCCGGCATTGCCGAAGGCCGCCTGGGCCTCGGCCGAGGCCTGCTGCCAGGCCGTGGCCAGGGCCAGGTCGTTGGCCGCGACCCGCATTCCCTTGCCGCCGCCCCCGGCCGTGGCCTTGAGCAGGACCGGAAACCCGATCTCCTTGGCGATCCGCACCGCCTCCTGCTCGTTGGCGATGAGGCCGTCGCTGCCCGGCACCGTGGGCACTCCCGCCTCGCGGGCCAGGGCCCGGGCGGAGTTCTTGTCGCCCACCCGCTGCATCGCCTCCGGTGTGGGGCCGATGAAACCGATGTCGCACGAGCGGCAGACCTCGGCGAAGTGGGAGTTTTCCGAGAGGAAGCCGTAGCCGGGATGGATCGCCTGAACGTTGCCGATCTCGGCCGCGCTGATCACGCGGTCGATGCGCAGGTAGCTGTCGGCGGCCTTCGCCGACCCGATGCAGATGGCCTCGTCGGCGAGGGCGAGGTAGGGGGCGTCGCGGTCTGCCTCGCTGTACACGGCGACCGTTTCGATGCCGAGTTCACGGCAGGCACGAATCACACGGAGGGCGATCTCGCCGCGGTTGGCAATCAGGATCCGCTTGAACATGGAATCTCCCGGGTGGGCTCGCTGCCTGGGCGGCGCTCCGCATGGTGCCAGGGCGGGGTCAGGCGTCGGGATCGACCTTGATGAGCGGCTGGCCGAACTCGACCGGCGCACCGTTCTCGACAAGGATCGCCACCACCTGGCCGGACACGCCGGCGGGAATCTCGTTGAAGACCTTCATCGCCTCGACGATGCAGACCGTCTTCTCCGGGCCGATCCGGTCGCCCACCTTCACGAACGAGGCGGCATCGGGACCGCTGGCCCGGTAGAAGGTGCCGACCATCGGGCTCTTGATGACGAGCATCCGGGCCTCGGCTGCGGAATCGGCTCCCTTGGCGGGCTCGGCGGCGGCTGCGGCGGGCCGGGCCGCCGGCAGGGCAGCCGCGGCGGGGGCCGAATAGGCCACGACTTCACCCCCCCGGCGGATGCGGACGCGATTGTCAGCCTGCTTGAGGTCGAGTTCGGAGAGGTCGTGCTCCTGCATCAGCTCGATGAGCTGGCGGACCTTCTTCACGTCGAAGATGTCGGACGACTTGTCGGTCGAGCGAGAGGCGGCACACATGGGCGAGGACTGGTCTCCGTACGCGGCCGAAACCGGGGATTTCGCGGCGAAGGTAGCCCGGCCGCGTCGTTCCAGTCAAGGTAAGCGGATCGGAGCCCCATCCGGCGTGGGCCGATGCTGTAGATTCCGAGAGACCGAGGCGCCCTCCGTGCACGCGAAACCACCTTCCGATCTGCCGCGGCTGCCGCCACGCGACGCGGTGGCGAGCAAGCGAGACTTCGGCCGCGTGGTCGTGGTGGGAGGCTCGGCGGGGATGGCCGGCGCACCGGCGCTGGCCGCCATGGCGGCCCTGCGGAGCGGGGCCGGCCTCGTGGAACTGCTCGTGCCCGAGCCCGTGGTCGGGATCGCGGCTGGATTCGATCCCTGCGTGATGACTCGCGGCCTTCCGGCTGCGGCCGACGGCACGTGTGCGGCGGCGGCAGTGGAGGGGATTCTCGAACGGCTGGCGGCTGCCGACGCCGTCGTGATCGGGCCGGGGCTCGGCCGGTCGAACGGGATTCGCTCGCTGGTGGCGCGGGTCTGGCGGGACGCGCGTCTGCCCGCGGTGGTCGATGCCGACGCGCTCTGGGCAATGGCCGGCATGGCGGCCCACGAGCGCCGCGAGCATGCCGGTCCACGGGTGCTCACGCCCCATGCTGGTGAAATGCTCCGGCTGCTTGGCCGTGATCCCGCGTCGGCCACGGCCGGTGATCGCGGTTTCCTCGAACGGGCTGCGGTCGAGATGGCGGGTGCTGATGGCGTGGTGGTGGTGCTCAAGGGGGCGGGCACGCTCGTGGTGGGCGAAGGCCGCGAGGCGCGAAACGAGACGGGCAATCCGGGCATGGCCACGGCCGGCACGGGCGACGTGCTCGCCGGTGTGACGGCCGCGCTGCTCGCGCAGGGCATGACGCCGTTCGCCGCTGCGCGGCTCGCGGCGTGGGTGCACGGCCGCGCCGGCGACGTGGCCGCGGAAGATCTCGGGCAGGTGTCGATGACGGCCCGCGACCTGCTCGACCGGCTGCACGTGGCGTTTGGAAGCCCAATCGCGTGAGCGATGGGGACCACGCCGGACGTGGCGCAGTCGTACCGCTTACGCGGTGACGCTTCCCGGATGCTGCGCTCACCGTGGCGTTTGGAAGCCCAATCGCGTGAGCGATGGGGACCACGCCCAACGTGGCGCAGTCGTACCGCTCACGCGGTGACGCTTCCCGGACGCGGCGCTCACCGTGGCATCTGGAAGCCCAATCGCGTGAGCGATGGGGACCACGCGGTCACGTTTCTCGGCGCTACCGCGAGCGAGAGGCGAGCAGGGCGATCCGGGTGACGTCGGCGACGCCGTCGTCGCGGGCGATCCAGAGCCGCAGGCCCTCCGCCGGCTCGATCCGCTGGCCGCCCGTGAACGAGCCGAAGGCGGGCAGCACGAGCAGCGCCTCCTCGGCCACGAAACACCGGTCGGCGATCAGGTCGCCGCCGGGGGAGCGGATCGCGATCGTCGGATGGAGATGACCGGCGACCGTGAAGCAGGTGCGATCGGGCTCCGCGAGCCCGGTCGAGGGCTCGTGCACGAAGTGAAACGGCGGCTCGTCGAGGGTTCGCAGGCAGGCGTCGATGCCGAGCAAGGCCGGCAGCGTGCCGACCGCCCGGTCGTGGTTGCCGATGACGAGCAGCACCTCGGTGCCGTCCAGCCGGGCTCGCGAGGCCGCGAACTCGGCGAACACCGCATCCGTGCAGCCGCTGCGGGCGTGAAACAGGTCGCCGAGGATCACCAGTCGCCGGGCGCGGGTCTCGGCAACAAGGCGTTCGAGCCGGGCGAGGTCGGCCTGTGCGGAGCCCTCGGGAACGGGAATGCCCGCCTTGCGGAAGGTGGCGGCCTTGCCGAGGTGCAGGTCGGCGACGAGGAGCGTGGCCGCGGCGGGAAGGTATGCGGCCCGGCCGGGCAGGAGCACGATGTCGGCGTCGGGTGGTTCTTCCAGTGGCAGCGATGATGCAACGGCGATCTTCACGGCATGGCCTCCCGGGGCATTGTGCCACGCCGGAGCACGACGCGTGAGTGGGAGGGCGGCGTCACGCTTAGCGTGGTCCCCATCGCTCCCGCGATTGGGCTTCCAGACGCCGCGGTCGGCGCCGCGTCCGGGAAGCGTCACCGCGTGAGCGGGAGGGCTGCCCCACGTTCGACGTGGCCCCCATCGCTCACGCGATTGGGCTTCAAGACGCCGCGGTCACGCCTGCTGCTCGAGCTCGCGGGCCATGTCGGCGATCCGCGTGAGCCAGTCTTTCGTGGTCAGCCGCGACTGCACGAACTCCGCCCAGATCGGGAACGCCAGTGGCGTGATCCGCGGCGTCTCGACGATGCGGATGTCTTTCCTGGCGATCGTCTCGACCGCCTCCCGCAGCCGGCCAAACTCGAACTGCTGTTCCAACACCTCGCGGCGGGCCTGCGCGAGCAGCATGTTGCCCGTGTCGTGCTCGGCGAGCACATCGAAGATCAGCCCCGCCGAGGCCTGCGTCTGCCGGTCGCTTCGCCGGCCACCGGCGATCAGGCCCGCCACGCGGGCGATCTCGCGGAAGTGCCGGCGGGCCATCTCCGACGTGTTGAGGCAGGAGAGGAGATCCTCGAGGAGGTTGGCCGGCGAGAGCAGCCGCCGCCATGTGCGGTCGTCGGCGATGTCGGCCTGCGGGCCGGCGAGCTCGAAACCCCAGTCGGTGCAGGCGAAGGTGAGCGTGCTCGGTGCGTCGCGGGCGATCCGCCAGGCGACGAGCGCCGCGAGCCCCTCGTGCACGAGCCTCCCCTCGAACGGAAAGACGAAGGCATGATGGCCGTCGCGGCCGGTCCAGCGCTCGATGAGGAGCGTGTCGCGATCGGGAATGCGGCTCCAGCGCGCCTGGGTCTCCAGCAGCGGAAGGATGGCGGCCACCTCCCGCGAGGTGGAGCGTCCGCCACCGGGCGTCGTCGCATCGCGGACCAGGTCAAGCACGGCGGAGGAGAGCAGGGTGGAGAGCGGCATGCGTCCGCCGTTCCACCGCGGCACCTGGAGCGGCGCCGGGGAGCGGCTCCGCTTCACCCAGGCCGTGAGGCCGTCGAACCGGAAGAGCACGAGCGGCCGGCCGGCGAACAGGAAGCGGTCGCCCTCGTTGAGCCGGGAGATGAACGACTCCTCGACCGTGCCGAGGCGGCCGCCGCGGAGCCACTTCACCTCCACCGTGGCATCGCCGGCGATCGTGCCGATGCCCATGCGATGGCGGCGGGCGATCGCCTTGCTGGCGACATACCAGCGGCCGAAACGCTCCACGATCTTCGCGTAGTCGGGATAGGCGGCGAGCGCGGGACCGCCGCGGGCTGCGAAGTCGATCGCCCACCGCCACGAGGCTTCGTCGAGGTCGGCGAACGCCCGCGTGCGGCGGACCTCGGCGAGGAGGTCGGTCTCACGAAAGCCGCCGCTGCAGGCGACCGTCACGACGTGCTGGGCGAGGCAGTCGAGCGCGAGCGTGAGCGGGCGGCGGGCCTCGACGGCGCCCTCGGCCACGGCGCCGCGGGCGGCGGCGCACTCGATCAGTTCGAGCGCATGCGTCGGCACGCAGGCGAGTCGGCCGGTGGCGCCCGGGGCGTGGCCGCTGCGGCCGGCCCGCTGCAGGAGCCTCGCGATCCCCTTGGGGCTGCCGATCTGCAGCACCTGCTCGACCGGTCCGAAATCGACGCCGAGATCGAGGCTCGACGTGGCCACCACGCACTTCATCCCGCCCTTGCGCAGGCCCGCCTCGGCCTTCGTCCGCAGGTCGCGGTCGACCGAGCCATGGTGCAGCGCCATCGCTTTTTTCCAGTCGGGCCGGGCCGCGGCGATCGCGTCGAACCACCGTTCGGCCTGCGAACGGGTGTTGGTGAACACGAGCGTGGTGGCTGCCCGGTCGATCGCCGCCACCACCTGGGGCAGGAGTCGCATGCCCATGTGGCCCGCCCACGGAAACCGCTCCATCGGCTCGGGGATCAGCGTCTCGATCTCGAGCCGCCGTGGAATCGCGGCCGACACGAGCCGGGCCTCAGCCACGCGGGTGGGGCCGACGAGCGCCTCGACGGCGTCGTCGAGGTTGGCGAGCGTGGCCGACAGGCCCCACGAGGCGAGCCCCGGGCGAAGCGACCGCAGTCGTTCGAGGGCGAGTTCCGTCTGCACGCCCCGCTTCGTGGAGAGGAGCTCGTGCCACTCGTCGACGATCACGGTGTCGAGAGAGGGGAAGATCTCGTGGGCGTCGTCGAGCGAGAGGAGGATCGAGAGCGACTCGGGCGTGGTGACGAGCGCCGTGGGCCAGGCGGCCCGCAGCCGGCGGCGGTCGGCAGCCGAGGAGTCGCCCGTGCGGAGCCCGACCGACCAGCCGCGGGCCACGGGCCGCGGCCGGGCCACGGGCGCCTCGAGCGCCCGCACGGTGTCGGCGGCGAGGGCCCGCAGCGGCGTGACCCACACCACGCGGAGGCCCGGCCGGGGTTCACCCGCCTCGGCATCGATCGCCGTGGATCGCGCGATCGCCCCGAGCCAGGCGGCGAGCGTCTTGCCGGTCCCGGTGGGCGCATGGAGCACGCCGCTCGTCCCCGCGCTGCAGGCCCGCCACACCTCCTCCTGGAAGGGAAAAGGCTCCCAGCCCCGTTCCGCGAACCACCGGCGGAAGGCGGCGATGCCGATCGGTTTCACAGGATGCTCGACTCCCACGCTACGCATGAGCCTCACGCTGTCCTCATCGCTCACGCGATTGGGCTTCCCGATAGATACAGGAAGCGTAACCGCGTAATCGGTACGGCTGCGGACGAGCCGAGGTCGCCTGCGATCGGAGCCCGAGAATCGAGTGCCATCCGCGTCATGGGGCAGGGATCATCCGCTTGAGGTCGGCGACCGTGCCCGCGTCGGCGGGCTGCTTGTCACGGCGCCAGCGAATGATCCGCGGGAAGCGGACCGCCACGCCCGACTTGTGACGCGTGGAGAGCGACACGCCCTCGAAGGCGAGCTGCATCACGAGCGTGGGCGTGCAGATCCGCACCGGCCCGTGCTTCTCGATCGTGGTGGCCCGCACGATGCGATCGATCTCCACGATCTCGGCGTCGGTGAGCCCCGAGTAGGCCTTGGCGACCGTGACGAGCCTCTCGCCATCCCAGAGGCCGAGCGTGTAGTCGCTGTGAAGGCCGGCGCGACGGCCATGACCGGCCTGGGCATAGAGCAGCACGGCGTCGACCTCCAGCGGCTCGACCTTCCACTTCCACCAGTCGCCTCGCGTGCGACCGACGGCGTATGGGCTCGCGTGCCGCTTGAGCATCAGCCCTTCGACGCCTCGTGATCTCGACTCCGCCCGCCGGGCGCCGAGATCGGCCCACGTGGCCCCCGTGACCAGTGGCGAGAGAAACAGCCGGCCCGCGTCGGCCGGCGCGACGCCGTCGAGGAGATCGGTGAAGGGTGCGGGGATCATCACTTCCAGCCGCTGCCGTCGTTCCGTGAGCGGCCGTTCGCGAAGGTCGGTGCCTTCCGCCTCCAGCAGGTCGTAGGCGACGAACATGCAGGGGACGTCGGCGAGCACCTTCTTCGGCACCGTCTTGCGGCTCGCCCGCTTCGAGAGCATTGCGAAGGGCAGCAGGCGGCCTTCGCGGACGGCGAGCAGTTCGCCGTCGAGCACGGTGCCGGATGGCAGCGAGGCTCCCGCGGCGGTGATCTCCGGAAAGGCGCCGTTCACAAGTTCCTCGCCGCGGCTCCAGATGGTGACGTCGTCGCCGCGACGCACCAGTTGCGCCCGCATGCCGTCCCACTTCCACTCGGCCTGCCACAGCCGCACGTCACCCAGGTCCTCCGCCACATGGTCGACCGCGGAGCGATCGAGGGCCGAGGCGAGAAAGAAGGGATAGGGCCGGCGGGTGTCGGCTGTGGTCGACTCCGGCGCGAGCAGGCGGGCGAAGGCGGCGGCATCGGCCGGTGGATCGCCCATCAGCCGGTGGGCCATCTCCGCCTGCTCGGTGCCGGCGAGCTCGGCGAGCGCACGGGCCACGAGCGAGCGCGACACCCCCACCCGCAGGCCGCCGGTGAGGAGCTTGTGCCACACGATCCGCTCCCGCGGCGGAAGCCGCCGCCAGACGGCCGTCACCACCTCGCGTTTGCGGAGGTCGTCGGCACCGCGGAGGTCGTGGATCGTGGTCCGCATCACCTCGGCGAGGCCGAGGTCGGGCATGGCCTCGGCCGCCGCATCGGGCTCCGGCAGGAGGAGCGCGAGCGTCTCGGCGAGATCGCCGACGTGGGCGTAGCACTCCTCGACGAGCCACGGCGGGAAGCTGGTGGCGGCGGCCGCCCACTCGCGGAGCTGGCCCATAGAGACGCTCCGCAGTTGCCGTTCTCCCGACAGCACGCCGAGCGCGCAGGCGGCGTCGTGGTGAGGGGCCGCCGCGAAGTAGTCGCGAAGCACGGCGACCTTTTCCGTGGTGCTGGTCGTGCCGTCGAGCCGCCAGTAGAGATCGGTGAAGGCCTTCATGCGTCGGCCTCGTCGTCGGGGGGCGACGATGCGCCCGCGGCGTCGTGGTCGTCCTCGTCGGGTGTCGTGGCATCGTCTGGCGCGGCCTCACCCGTGAACCGCGTGGGCAGCACGGCGGCGTCGAGCCCCTTGGTCTCGCGGAGGTAGCGGGCGAGGGCGTCGGAGAAACCGTGCGTCGCGAGCACGCGGCGGGCGGCCGTGGCCTCGATCGCCGTCATCAGCCCGGGAAAGTCGGCGTGGTCGGAGACGGCGAACCCCTTGTCGAATCCGCGGCGGCGGCGGACGCCGCGGAGCGTCATCCAGCCCGAGGCCATCGCCACGCTCGTCTCACCGAACAATCCCAGCCAGCGGCTGCCGGCGACGTTCGGCGGCGCGATCACCAGTGCCCGTCCGCCCCCCATCCGTCTCGTCCGCGGAGGCACCCGGTCGATCGGCGGCAGCCGCACGCCGCTGGCCCGGTAGGCGTCGACCATCTTCATCACGGAGCCGTGGCCGATGATCGGGCCGATCGCAGGATCGACGAGCGCCGCCGCCGCGGCTTCGACAAGGGCTTC
>JBJTDZ010000070.1:0-9352 GCA_046092585.1 Pirellulales bacterium
TGCCTACCTGACCATGGAAGCCAGATGACCCACCTCTGAAAACCCGGATTTACAGAAGGGGTGTTGCTTTATCCGAGCCGATCAAGGCGGTGGCCCGTATGATCGACCGCCGTCTCGACAACATCATCACCCACTGCCGCCATCAACTGACCAGCGCGGTCGCCGAGGGCCTCAACAGCAAGATCATGGCCATCAAACGTCGGGCTGGGGGCTACCGGAACGTCGCGAACTTCAAGGACGTGATCTACTTCTACTGCGGCGGCTTACGGCTCTACCCATGAAGATCCCGGATGGATTAAACTATGCTGCACTAACACAGCAAGGAACTGGTCAAACAAGCCATCGAAAAGAATAGTACTATGAAACGAATTAGCCTAATTGTCATATCCCTATCATGTGCCGTCGCCCAACTCGCCCCGGCCACCGAATTCCACGTCGCTCCTAACGGAAACGATGCCAATCCCGGCACCGCCGCACAGCCGTTTGCCACGCCCGCAAAGGCGCGCGACGCCGCGCGTGCCGCCACGGGGAGTAGAACCATCCACCTCGCCGCGGGGAGATATTTTCTAACGGAACCACTGAAGCTGGACGACCGCGACAGCGGCACGATCTGGCGCGGCGAGGGCCGGGGGGCCTCGGCGGAAATCTACGGCGGCGTGCCGGTAACCGGTTGGGAAAAATGGAAAGGGGATGTCTGGCGCGCGCCGGTGCCGAAGGGACAACGCTTCTACAATCTGATCGTGGACGGCCGCTCCGCGACCATGGCGCAGACACCAGACCGGAGCGGCGGCTTCGGCGGAGGGGCATGGAAAATCAACAACGGCGCGGTCGGCGTGCCCAAGGAGTGGCTGAACTATGACTACTCCGACGCGCAGGTCTTCGCATTCGTCGGATGCGACTGGTTCTCGGAAATGCGCGCCGTGCTGAAACCCGCTCCGGAGGCGAATGGCACACTCCCTATCGACGGTGGCGGCGACCAGTTCGGCGGGATCAACGGGCGCTTCTTCATCCGTGGCGTGCTCGAGTTTCTTGACGAGCCGGGCGAGTGGTGCCTCAAGCATCAGGAAGGATGGTTGTACTACAAACCGCAGTCAGGCACCCCGGCGGATCATCTCATCGTGCGGCCCGTGGCCGAACGATTGTTGGAAATTCGCGGCCGGACACCGCAAGACCCGGCGCGAGACATCCGGGTGGAAAACGTGTCGTTGCTGGGCTCCGACTTCGCCTTGCGCTGGTATTTGTTCGCTCCGGGCCAGGACGGTTCCACTCCGGAACCACTCCAACAGGGAATGGTTTTCGCCGAAAACGCGGCGAACCTGACGATTTCCGGGTGCCGGTTGCTCGCCGCCGGGCATTCGGCGGTGTGGCTCAACCACCATGCCCGCGACTGCGTGGTCGAAAACTGCCTGATTGCGGACGCGGGCTTTGCCGGCATCTACGCCAATGGCTTCATGCCCGGCGAAGGGCCGTTCCGCTCGGCGGCGGAGTCGGATGTCAATCGCGGTCACCGGCTGGAGAACAATTTCATTTACGACTGCGGGAGATTCGTCGGTGGCGGTTGCGGGATCCAGTTCTATCAAAGTGGCGACAGCCTGATCACCCGCAACCGGATCGCTAACATGCCACGCTACGGCATCTCAGTGAAGGGCATCCGCTGGGGCTGCATTCCCAAGCAACTCTACGGGGCCAACATCACCTTCGACACCCACTTCGACTACATCCACTCCCGCAAGCTCAGGATCACCGGCAACGAGATCCATTCGGTCTGCCGCAACAGCTTCGATTTTGGCGGCATCGAGAGCTGGAGTCCCGGTCGCGACAACCTGTGGTCGAACAACGCCCTCCATGACATCGATCAGACGCTCGATTGGAACGGCTGGGCGCATGTGCTGTTTGCCGACGACGCCAGCCACTGGCTCACCATCCGCGACAACCTCATCGACCATTGCCATGGCGGGCGGCTAACTGGTGCGTTCATGATGAAGAGCCTCAACCAGGTGATCGAGAACAACTTCGTGGCCGATTGCACGCTGGGCCGCGTGGTCACCCTCAGCCCGTACATCGAGCCCGGCGGCAATTTCACCATCCGCCGCAATGTGTTCGCCGCCGATGGCGCGCCCCTTCGTTATGAAACCTCGCCTGACACCTTCAAGGCGTTCCCGGGCACCGCGGGCAAGCTGCCGGACGATGTCGCCGGAATCCGGGAAGTGGACCACAATGCCATCCAGCCCCTTGATCCCGCCAATCCCAACACCCTTGCCGATCACGGGGTCGATGTCCACAGCGTGTTCGGTGACCTCATGGTGAATCGCAAGCGGCCGGACTGGGACCTCACGTTCCGCGATTACTCGCTTGCGGACGCGTCGCCCGCATGGAAGACCGGCTTCAAGGCGATCGATACCACCGCCATCGGCTTGCGGGCGGATTTCCCATTCGACATTTCCGCCTTCACCCGCCGGTTCGCCACCCGCCGCATCCAGGCGGAGGACTATCAGCGGATGCACGCGCTGCGGACCCAGGCCGGCCGCGGCATCTATCAGATGGGAGCGGGCTCCTGGGCGAAGTATGAGAACATGGATTTCGGCAAGGGCGTGGCGAAGGCCATTTTCAGCCTCGACGCGGTGGCCGGTGGGGACAAGAAGGAAAGTGAGCGGCCCTTCGTGCGCCGCTATGGCAACACCGTCGCAGCCGCTCTGCCGTTCAAGGCGGATACGAGCGTGGAGACCATCACCCGGTGGGAGATCTCCAAACCCTACACCCGCGCCGGCAAAAATGGCCCGGATTTGTTCGATGAAGCCTTCCCTCCCGAAACCGGCGGTGGCGAGTGGCAACCCTTGCTGGAACCCGCGGCGTCTCGTGCCGGGATTCGCGGCCAACCGGGAGTGGTCGATTTCGATGCCGCCCACGGCGACGGCCACGCGAACTCCTGCGCCTATGCCCGCGCCTCGATCCACGCCCCGGCGGGCCGCACGAATGCCACGATGACCGTATCCAGCGGGGCCGGAGTGAAAGTCTGGCTCAACGGCAGCCTGATCATCGCGGAAAACCATGCGGGCACTTTCAGCGAAACCGAGAAGGGAATCATCAAACCCGGTTGGAACACGATTCTGGTCAAGGTCAATCAGGACGCCGCGCCTTGGACCGCACGCACCGCCGGACAAGGGAATTTCTGGTTCAAGTTCGGCACCGTGGCCAGCTCCTGCGGAGCCATCGTCAGCCTGCCCGGCTTGCCCACTGAGGAACGCGGCGAAGCGTCTGGAGCGGATTCGCTGGTGGAACTGCGCCTGGATTCGCCAATGGGACAGGTGATCGGTGAACTGAAGTCCGGTGACACCGAATGCCCAATCAAACCGACCACCGGCATCCACAATCTCTTCCTCGTGTTTCCTGGCAACCAGGTCCAGGCGGTGGATTGGTTCACCTTCACCACCAGCGAACAAGCAACCCGATGAATACCCACACACCCGATCTTGAAGCCCGTCCGGTTGCGGCCGACCTGCCTGACCCCTGACGTTCTCCCCGTTTCTTGATCCATCCGGGATGTTAGGTTTTTTGACCTTGGCATCACCAGATTTTCGGATGGGGAAAAAGAACTTTACGGAAGAGCAGATTGCGTTCGCATTGAGGCAGGCTGAGTCGGGCACTTCGGTGGCCGAGATCATCCGGAAGCTCGGGATCAGCGAGCAGACTTTCTATCGGTGGAAGAAGCGATTCGCAGGACTCGGCATCGCCGAACTGCGACGGCTTCGGACACTCGAGGAGGAGAACAGCAAGCTCAAGCAGCTCGTGGCTGACCTGAGCCTGGCCAAGAAGATGCTGCAGGATGTGCTCTCCACATAACTCTGAGGCCCGCGGTGCAGCGAGTTCTGGTGCGAGAAGTTCAGGTCGCATATCGAGTGGCCGAGCGTCGGGCCTGCCGAGTGCTCGGGTTCGCTCGATCGAGCTTCCGCTACAAGAGCAGGTGTAACCAGCGGGCCGAGCTTCGTGTTCGACTCCGTGACCTGGCGGCAAGCCGGGTCCACTATGGGTATCAGCGTCTTTGGGTGCTCCTGCGTCGTGAAGGGTGGCTCGTGAACAAGAAGCTCGTCCACAGGCTGTACTGCGAAGAAGGCCTTGGAATCCGGCGGCGAAAGCCACGTCGGCGGAAGAGGGTCCAGGTCCGGGAGGCACGGCCGCCGACCGGGCAGACCAATGAGAGCTGGAGCATGGACTTCATGGCCGATCAGCTGGTCGGCGGGCAGCGGTTCCGGCTGCTGACGCTAGTCGATAACCATAGCCGTGAGAGCCATACAGCGGCTCCTCGACGCCGATGCGGCCGCCGACATGCTCTGCTGGGAAAACAGTGGGTTTTCGATGGACGCCAGCGTCCGGATCACGCTCTTTCGTCTCCAACTGCGTGTCTATTGTCAGCCTCTCGAGCACCTGCTGCGATACTGTGCCCGTCCGCCCTTCGCGCTGGAACGGCTCTCCGTGATCCGCGGCGAAGACGGCCGCATCGCCTGCGTCCGCTACGTGCTCCCCCGACACAAGGCGGCCAACTGGGTCGGCCCGGGGCGCGGGCGGAAGTCCACGCGGCCGGGCGCTAACGGCGTCGTCGAACTCTCGGCGGAGATGCCACCGCCGACTGCCGCGACTCATGCGACAAACCGCCTTCCCACGACACCTCCCGGATTGCGTGGGCGAAACTCATGGCGCGGGTGGGGGAGGAGTTTCCGCTCGAGTGCCCGGAGTGTGGTGGCGACATCCGGCTGATCGCGTTCATCACCGAGCCGGGGCCGATCCGGAAGATCCTGGCACATCTCGGCGAACCGCTCGAACCACCGCCCGTCTCGCCAGCCCGTGGCCCGTCGACCGACTGGGGAGAACTCGTGCAGGGCCACGACGACCGGGCAATCTTTCAGGGACGGATAGACGAACTGCCCGACATCGACATCCACAGCCTCTGACGGCGTTCCATGCCACGGTGCGGACGGCCCCGCAAGAAGAGCGGTTTCAAGGCGGGCTCGAGCCGACGAGACAAATCCGGCCTTGAGCGAGGATAGGAAGCTCTTCGCCACCTCCACGATCGGGTCGCATCCAGCCCGATCAGCTCCGGCGGTTGCTCCTCATGATCCGCCCCGCTCGGCCGACGCTTGCCGAAGTGCCATCGGCCGACCTATCCTTCAACCGCGGCTCGAAGGCGAACGCCGGCCGCTTGTCCGGCTCCGTTGCGAAGTAGTCCGCGAGCACGCGGGCGACGGCCCGGCCCTCGTCGGAGTGCGCGAAGGCGTCCGTCGCCGCCTCATCCGCCCACAGGGGCGGCAGGGCGAGCGACCCCAGCACCAGGGCCGCCGTGCACAAGCGTGCCGGACGCGGCGGGGCACATGCGGAGGCGTCATGGCGGTCGCGAACGCGGGCGGGATGAAGGTCAATACGGATTCGCAGGCGCGACGTGCCACGCCTTCACCTTCGTGAAGGCGGCCTCGCCGTCGTCGGCGAAGAGTACGACCTCCTGGCTGTCGGGCCGGGTCGGATAGACGCGGCGGCAGATGGCCTGGCGGTCGTTGGCATAGACCTCCACGACGCACCGATCGACGAACACCCGCAGCTTCAGGGGCTCGCCCGGCCGCAGTTCCAGCGGGGCCCGCTCGACGTTCTTGCGGCCGGCCTCGCCGCTGCGAGTGGGATCGAACACGAGCTGCTTCGCCGCGGGCTCGAAGAACAGGAGCGTCTCCTCCGCGCCGTCGGCCGACGCGCGGACCTTCACGCCGCACCGCTTCGCCGTGCCGGGATCGATCTCCATCTCGAGTTCGCACGCATCGCCGACGACGCCCTCCAGCCGCTGTCCGGCGCCCGCGGCGATCTTCCGGTCGGGCCACGTCTTCTCGGGGCCGCGGAGCGCCTCCAGTTCGGGCACGGGCCGCATCCGCAGCGTGCCGTCCTCGCCGAGCCACAGGGTGCGCGGCAGGCCGTAGACGCCGGACCAACCCCGCTTCTCTTCGTCGGGCGGATTGTCGGTCAGCCAGGCCCACATGATCTGCCGGCCCTGGCCGTCGATGAGCGCCTCGGGGGCGAAGTACGTGTTGTCCACCCACGACATGCGGCCGTGGGTCGCCGGAAAGAAATGGTCGTCCCGGTAATCGCCGACGTAGTACTGGCAGCCCTTGTTGTGGCTGATGAAGAGGAGCAGGTGCTTGCCGCTCGGCTTCCCGCCCGCGGGGCTCGACGGCAGGGGCAGGAAGCTGGGGCACATGTCGTCCTCGCTGCGGTCGGTCCACTCGGGTCGCCGCTCATAGAACGAGTGCAGGTACTTCCAGGACTTCAGGTCGTCGGAGACGAACAGGTAGAGCCGGTCGCCCTGCTCGGACAGCGGTGCGTCGGCCTTGCGGCCCACCTTGTTCAACACCAGGAGATTCCCCGTGAGCATGTAGTAGCGGCCGTCCTTCTTCCAGATGTTCGACGGGTCGGACGAGCCGAGAAAGATCGTCTTTCCGTCGGCGTCCTTGGTCTCGGTGACGCCGAACTCGGTGGAACGGATCACCGGATTCGCGTCGAACTTCGTCCACACGTCGAAGTCGCGGTCGGTGCTCTTCGCCAGGCCGATGCCCCGGGCGCCCCACAGCATCCAGTACGACAGGTACGCCGCCCCGTCGTCGTCCACGAAGGCCCCGCCGCTGAAGCAGCCCTCGTCGCCGTGGCCCGGCCCGATCGCATCGGGATGATGGCGCCAGTGGACGAGGTCGCGGCTGGAGATGTGACCCCAGCAGAATCCCGACCCCTTGCGGTTGTAGAGATACATGAGGTGGTAGCGGCCGTCGCGCCAGAAGGCGCCGTTCGGGTCGCCGGGCACGCCCATGTCCTCGGGTGTGCAGAAGTGGTAGCGCGGCCGGTACGGATCGGCGAGGAACTTCTCACGCAGCAGCCGGGCCGAGCGCACGGCCTCCGTCGGCACGGGGCCGTCGAGCGACCATGCCGGAGGGGGAACGGGTGCCGTTGGGGCCGTGCTCTCGGCGGCCTTCGCGTCCGGAGTGGCGGCGGCTGGCGCGCCGGCGGTTGGGGCGGCATCAACGCGAGTCGGTCGGGCAATCAGCAGGCAGGCGGCCAGCGTCGCCGCGAGGGCGATCGCACTTTTCCGTGGGTACGGCATCGTTTCATGCTCCGGGGGGATCCGATGGTGTAACCGGACGCACGGCGATCCGTCCAGACGCCGCGGCCTCGGCCCTTGGCAGCCACCGTCGGCCTCTTGAGTCGCCGGTTCACCCGGCTTAGCGTGATCGGGCAAATGCCCCCCGCGCCGACGTCGCGCGGCAGCCCGAGTGCCGGAGGACCCATGCTTGAAGGATAGGACGGTCAACGGCAGTTCCGCAAGCGATTCGATGGTGACGGGTGACCTTTGACCGGGCGTGGGGCCGCCGCAGGCCGGGCACGCCAGAGGGAAGGCTTCGGCGATTCGCGTGATGAGCTTGGCCCACGAGATTCGGGAGGTGTCGTGGGAGCGGCCCGGGGTATCGGGGGCACCCGCACCCCGGGCCGCGCCCGGAGGGAGAGGGAGGGAGGAGGCGTTGCCGATCGCCAGCGCCGTGACGGCGGCACTGGCCGCGATTGTGGCGCGGGAGTGAATAGCGGATGCGCTCGGGTCCGCCGTCGCGGCCCGGGAGCAGGTGACCCCCTTCTCAAATCTTGCCCCAGGCCTTGGGAGAGAATCCTCATGCCCCTTGCGGGGCTGGAAAGGGTTCTCTGATGAAGAAGCGACGCAGTGCAGAGCAGATCGTGGGCCTGCTTCGGCAGGCTGACGTGGACCTTGGAAAGGGCACGAATGTGCCCGACGTGTGCCGACGGCTGGGTATCAGCCAGCAGACGTACTACCGCTGGCGGACGAAGTTCGGCGGCATGGATCCGAAGATGGCCAAGCAGCTTCAAGAGCTCCAGAAGGAGAACTCGAGGCTGGAGAAGCTGGTTGCGGACCAGGCCCGCGGAGGCACCGGCATCGGTATCACGGGGTGTTTGCACCCAATCACAAGCTCAGGCCCGCCGTCACGTCACTCGCGATCGGGAACGTCGGCAAGCGGCAAGAGGCCGCGACGGGCGGGCATACGGACGACGGGAGCGCCACGGGAGGCTGCTGCGACGCGAATCACGCGACCCAAAAACCCCGGTCGCACGACACGTCCCGGATCGCCTGGGCGAAACTGATGGCGCGGGTGGGGGAGGAGTTTCCGCGTGAGTGCCCGAGCTGTGGCGGCGACATCCGGCTGATCGCGTTCATCACGGAGCCGGGGCCGATCCGGAAAATCCTCACGCATCTTGGCGAACCGCTCGAGCCGCCACCGGTGTCGCCCGCTCGTGGCCCGCCCACCGACTGGGGCGAGTTCGTGCAGATCCATGACGATCGCGACGTCTTTCAAGCCTCGCCCGACGATCTGCCAGTGATCGACATCCACAGCCTCTGACCGGTGCCGGACGCGAGGCACCGAAGCCCCGGGACCGGCGGACTGGGAGCCGGTCTGCGCTGAGGCGAGAAAACCGCCATCGCTGGGGGTGGGTGGCGTTTCGGAAAACCGTCTCTGGACGACCAAGCCGCTCCCCCCTGCGCTCACGAGTCGCTCGTCAGTCGGGAGACCGGTGCGGAGGTGCCATTGACCGGGCCGTCCTTCACGACGGCAAGAAAACTGATGGCGGGACGTTGAAGAACTTGGCGAGAGCAACCATGTGGCTTTTGGTCATCTCACGTTCGCCGGTCAGAATCGCCGAGAGTGTTGACTGCGAAATCCCAACCGCCTTTGAAAGCGACATTTGCTTGTGACCGCTCGACCGCATAAGTTCCCGCAGCACGTCTGATTCCGACGCGTCTGGAATCGGCGCGTGCTCGTCTTCGTAGGTCGCAATCAGATCGCTCAGGGCGTCAAGGTATTCCTGGGCTCCGCGATCAAGGCGCTTTTGGAGCAACTCATCCACCAACGCAATCGCCTGCCCCAAATGCCTGAGAGAACGGATATGCGTCAGCGGGAACCGTTTCACCAATTCGAAGTAGGAGTCAGGCATCGCCGACGGCTGATTCTTGACGACCATCATTCACCTCCTTTGCCTTCCCCTGTGAGCCGGTCGCTTCGCGGGTGGAGTACGGCTCTTCGGCGGCGGGCTATGACATCCGCACTGGCTTGCCCACGGAACCCTGTCGTACTCCTCGTGATCCATGACTCGCAAGACGTATAGCCGGTGCGGATAGAACACCCGCCCAATCAGACGGTAACGGTTGTTGCCCACATCGAATACTACGCAGTTGCCAACCTGATCCGCCGAACCAAACGTCTGCTTGAGCCCGGCAAAGTTCGCCCACTCAGCCTTCGACGCGATCTTGTACCAGGCGGACAAC
>JBJTDZ010000071.1:0-28662 GCA_046092585.1 Pirellulales bacterium
GCCCTCGACCGCCGAGGCGAGGATGGCCACGAATCCCTTCACGGTCGGGGCTTCGGGAGCCACGTCGGCCACGAGCCTCGCGCCCCTCTCCCCCGCCTCGGTCCAGAGGAAGACGGGCGTCTGGCACTCGTGCACCCGCCGGTCCTCCGTCGCCTTCCGCGCCACGTACTCCGCCGACAGCGGCGGCAGGCCCTTGGCATAGTCGACGAGCAATTCGAGTTTCTCCCGGGCGTCGAGATCGGCGAATTCGCCCACGATCGCGTCGAGCGTGGCGGTCGCGTCGGCCATGCGCTCAGGCGTGGACCGCGGACGACGACGGCGGCGCGGCGGCCGGGCCGCCCGGCGCGGCCCCCTTCGCGATCGGCACGCGGACGCAGTTGCCCCACTCCAGCCAGGAGCCGTCGTAGTTCTTCACGCTGGCGAAGCCGAGCAGGTAGGTGAGCACGAACCACGTCAGGCTCGAGCGCTCGCCGATCCGGCAGTAGGCGATCGTGGGCGAGCGGCGCTTGAGCCGCAGTTCCTTGATGTAGAGCTTCTCGAGCTCCTTGACGGGCTTGAAGGTGCCGTCGTCGTTGCAGTTGAGCGGCCAGGGCACGTTGTGGGCCCCCGGGACGTGGCCGCCGCGGATGGCGCCCTCGTTCGGGTAGTCGGGCATGTGCATCCGCTCGCCGCGGTACTCCTCGGGGCTCCGCACGTCGAGCAGCGGCTTGCCCGCCCGGCAGTGCTTGAGCACCTCGTCGCGGAGGGCGCGGATCGAGCCGTCCTGCTCCGGGGCGGTGTAGGCCGTCGGCGGGTAGTCGACCCGCTCGCTCGACCAGGGCCGGCCGTCGAGCTCCCAACGCTTCCGGCCGCCGTTCATGATCCGGCAGTCCTTGTGGCCGTAGAGCTTGAACACCCAGAAGGCGTAGCAGGCCCACCAGTTGTTCTTGTCGCCGTAGAAGACCACCGTCGTGTCGTTGGCGATGCCCTTCGCCGCACAGAGCCGCTCGAACGCGGCCCGGTCGATGTAGTCGCGACAGGTGGCGTCCTGCAGGTCGACCGCCCAGTCGATCTCCACCGCTCCGGGCACGTGACCCAGGGTGTAGAGGGCGCGATCCTCGTCGGATTCGACGATCCGCACCTGGGGATCGGTGAGGTGCGCGGCCACCCACTCGGTGGACACCAGCACCTCCGGATGGGCGTAGTCGGCCATGGCTCCAACTCCTGCGTGGCGTGCGGCCACCACGACCGTGGAATCCTAGGCACCTGCCCCCCACCCTGCAACGCTCGGCGGTGCGGCGCGGGCATTTTGCTACCATCGTCGCGACCGCCACGTTCCCCGGAGCCGACACGCGAGCCATGGGCGCAGCCTTCATCTTCCAGATCGCGAACCTGACGAAAAAGTTCGGCCAGCGCGAGCTGCTCAAGAACATCAACCTGGCCTTCTATCCCGGGGCCAAGATCGGCCTGCTCGGCCGCAACGGCGCCGGCAAGAGCACGCTCCTGAAGATCATGGCGGGCATCGACCGCGAGTACGACGGCGAGGCCCGGCTGGCCGACGGCTACACCGTGGGCTACCTCGAGCAGGAGCCGCGGCTCGATCCGGCGAAGACCGTGTTCGAGAACGTGATGGATGCGGTCGATCACTCGCGGGCCGTGCTGCGGAGGTTCGAGGAGATCAACACGCGGCTGGGCGAGCCGCTGTCGGACGAGGAGATGGAGAAGCTCCTCGCCGAGCAGGCGACGGTGCAGGACGAGATCGACGCCAAGAACCTCTGGGATCTCGATCGGCAGGTCGAGATCGCCATGGACGCCATGAATCTGCCCCCCGGCGACTGGGGCGTGACAAACCTCTCGGGCGGCGAGCGACGCCGGGTGGCGCTCTGCAAGCTGCTGCTCGAGAAGCCCGACCTCCTGCTCCTCGACGAGCCGACGAACCACCTCGACGCCGAGAGTGTCAACTGGCTGGAGCGGCACCTCGCCGAGTACACGGGCACCGTCGTGGCGGTGACGCACGACCGCTACTTCCTCGACAACGTCGCCAAGTGGATTCTCGAGGTCGACCACGGCCGCGGCATCCCCTTCGAGGGCAACTACTCCTCGTGGCTGGAGCAGAAGAAGGCCCGGCTCGAACTCGAGGAGAAGCAGGCCAGCGCCCGCCAGAAGACCCTCGACAAGGAGCTGGAGTGGGTGCGGATGAGCCCCAAGGCCCGCCAGGCCAAGAGCAAGGCCCGCATGGCCGCGTACGAGAAGCTCGCCGCGGAGCAGGCCGCGATCCGCGACCAGGACATCGAGATCTTCATTCCCGCGAGCCGGCCCCTCGGCGACCAGGTGATCGACGTGGACAAGATCTCCAAGGCCTTCGGCGACAAACTGCTCTTCGAGAATCTCTCCTTCAAGTTGCCGCCCGGCGGCATCGTGGGCATCATCGGACCCAACGGCGCCGGCAAGACGACCCTCTTCCGCATGCTCGTGGGCGCCGAGAAGCCCGACAGCGGCACGATCAAGGTCGGATCGACCGTCGACATCGGCTACGTCGATCAGAATCGCGACGCCCTCGATCCGAACAAGTCCGTGTTCGAGGAGATCTCCGGCGGCCACGACACGATCGAGCTCGGCAAGCGGACCGTCAACGCCCGCAGTTACGTCGCCAAGTTCAACTTCATGGGTCCCGACCAGCAGAAGAAGGTGGGCACCCTCTCGGGCGGCGAGCGGAATCGCGTGCACCTCGCCAAGTTGCTCCGCGGCGGCGCGAACCTGCTCCTGCTCGACGAGCCGACGAACGACCTCGACGTCGACACGCTGCGGTCGCTGGAGGAGGGCATCGCCAGTTTCGCGGGCTCGGTCGTGGTGATCACCCACGATCGCTGGTTCCTCGACCGCCTCGCCACGCACATCATCGCCTTCGAGGGCGACGGCTACGTGCACGTCTGCGAGGGCAACTTCGAGGTCTACGAGCGGAGCCGCAGGGAGCGTCTGGGGCTGGAGGCCGACGAGCCGCACCGCTTCCGCTACAAGAAGCTGCAGCACTGAATGTCGCGCCCGCGGGCCATTCCCGGCCCCGCGGGCTTACGGCCCGTCTCGCCTCACGCCATCGGCAACTTCACGGTGCTGGCCGCGGCGCGGAGCTCCTTCGGCAGCGGGAAGTAGACATCCTCTTCGCGGATCGTCCGCTCCTCCACGGTGGCGCCGTAGCGGGTTTTGAGCCATGCCACGCAGTCCTGCACGACGCTCTCCGGGGCGCTGGCCCCGGCCGTGATCACGACCGTCTCGTGGCCGCGGAACCAGGCGGGGTTGATCTCGTTGGCGCCGTCGATGAGGTGGGCCGCGATGCCCCGCTCGCGGGCCAGTTCGGCCAGTCGCTGGCTGTTGGAGCTGTTCTGGCTGCCGAGCACGATCACGAGGTCGGCCCCCTCGGACAGAAGCCGTACCGCCTCCTGGCGGTTCTGGGTGGCATAGCAGATGTCGTCCTTGGGCGGGCCCACGATCTGCGGAAACCGGTCCTTGAGTCGGGTGATGATCCGCGAGGCGTCGTCGACCGAGAGCGTCGTCTGTGTCAGGTAGGCGAGTTTGTCGTCGAGGCCGAAACTCAGGCGGTCGACGTCCTCGGGCGTCTCGACCAGGGTGAAGGCATCCGGGGCCTGGCCGATGGTGCCGATCACCTCGTCGTGACCCTCGTGGCCGATGAGCATGATCCGGTAGCCCTGCTTGGCATACTTGATCGCCTCGAGGTGCACCTTCGTGACCAGCGGGCAGGTGGCGTCGATCGCCCGCAGGCGGCGCTCGGCGGCCACGCGGCGCACCTCCGGCGCCACGCCGTGCGCGGAGAAGAGCAGCACGGATCCCTCGGGGGCCTCTTCCACCGCGTTCACGAACACCGCCCCCTCGCGGACGAACCGATCGACCACGTGCTTGTTGTGGACGATCTCGTGGAACACGTAGATCGGGGTGCCATACAGGCGGATCGCCGTCTCCAGTGTCTCGATCGCCATGTTCACGCCGGCGCAGAAGCCGCGGGGGCTGGCGAGCAGGATCTTCATCGGTCGAAACCAGAGGGGGGGCGGCACGGGCTGCCGTACGGTACAACACATCGGACCCGGCCCCCGCATGGTAGTGGAGGCCGCGAAGACCGGCCAGACAGGCCGAATCGACGGGCGTCGGCCGCGGCCGGCGGGAGCGAGATGACGACGCCGGGGTCGGATGCCGCGGGCCACGTCGCAGGCCGAGAGCAGGCTGCGCGCCGCGACCCCACGGCGTGGATGCTGGCCACGTTGCCCGTCGGGCCGCGGGTCGAAGACGCCGAGGCTTTTTGCCGCGACGTCGCGCGGCGGCATTACGAAAACTTCACCGTCGCCACGCGGCTCGTGCCCCGGCGGCTGCGGCAGCACCTCGCCAACGTCTACGCCTTCGCCCGCTGGAGTGACGATCTCGCCGACGAATCTCCCTCGCCCGCGGCAGCCACCGTCGCGCTCGCCGCCTGGCGACGGGAACTGGAGGCGTGCTTCGCCGGCGAGCCCTCCCATCCGGTGACCATCGCCCTGGCCCGCACCGCCGCCGCCTCGGGGCTGGGCATCGAGCCGTTCGCCGACCTCATCGATGCCTTCGAACAGGATCAGAGGCAGACCTGGTACGAGACGCGTGCCGAACTTCTCGACTACTGCCGGCGATCTGCCAACCCCGTGGGCAGGATCGTGCTGGGGCTCGAGGGCTGCCGTGACGCCAGGCTCCTGTCGATGAGCGACTCGATCTGCACGGGGCTTCAGCTCGTCAACTTCTGGCAGGATGTCCGCCGCGACCGGCTGGCAGGCCGTGTCTACCTGCCCCGCGACGACATGCACCACCACGGCGTCGTCGTGGCGGATCTCGACCATTCCGCCGCCCCCCCCGCCCTGCGGCGACTGGTGGCCGAACTCGTCGCCTGGGCCCGGGGCTGCTTCGACGCCGGTGCGCCGCTCGTCGAGGAAGCGCCGCGCGTGCTGCAGCCGGCGATCGCGATGTTTCTCGGCGGCGGCCGTGCGGTCGCCGACGCGATCGAGCGGAGTGGGTTCGACACGCTTTCCCGACGGCCCACGGTAACCCGCTGGAGGAAGCTGCAGCTGGCGGCTCGCGCCTGGCTGGGGGCGGTGCTGGCCACCGGAGACCCCGCATGAGCAGCCTCGCGGCCGACCATGCCGCCTGCGCGGCGATCCTCCGGCGGTCTGGTTCGAGCTTCGCCCTGCCGATCCGGCTGCTTCCGGAGGCCAAGCGACGGGGCACGACGGCCCTCTACGCCTTCTGTCGCGTGGCCGACGATCTCGTCGATGACGCAGCCGACCGGTCCACGGCGGAAACCGGCCTCGACGGCTTCGCGGCGGCGACGGAGGCGGCGATTGCCGGCCAGCGGAGCCACGATCCGGTGCTCCGCGCGGTCGTCGACACGGTGCGGCGTTTCGCCGTCCCCGCCGAGTGCCTGCGCGAGATCCTCGCGGGCGTTCGCATGGACCTCGACCGCCATCGCTACGAGACGGTCGGCGAGCTCGAACGTTACTGTAGTCGCGTGGCCGGGGCCGTGGGCGTGGCGGCGGTGCATGTCTGGGGTTTCACCGATCCCCGCGCCGTCGAACTCTCGTACGACTGCGGGCTGGCCTTCCAGCTCACCAACATCCTCCGCGACATTCCCGAAGACCTCGGCCGCGAGCGCGTCTACCTGCCGCTGGAGGATTTCGCCGCCTGCGGCTGCACCGTCGACGATCTTCTCGCCGGCCGCATCGGGCCCGCCTTCGCGGGGCTGGCGGCCCTCGAGATCGACCGTGCCACGAGGGCCTACGGCCGTGCCGCGGCGATCGACCACATGCTCACCACCGACGGCCGCGGCGTGTTTCGGGCGATGTTCGGCGTGTACCGTGCGATCCTCGGCGCGGTCAGGCAGGCCGGGTCTTCGATTTTCACGAGGCGAGTGTCGCCTCCGCGACCGCGGCTGCTCGCCGCGGCGGCCGGCACGCTCCTCTGCGGCACGCGAGGCGGCCGATGAGCGGGGGCACGCAGGATCACGCCGCCTCGAATCGGCCACGAGTCGTGGTGGTCGGGGCGGGCCTCGCCGGACTCGCCGCCGCGGCGGGGCTCGTGGATGCAGGCTGCGCCGTGACTGTCGTCGAGGCCCGGCGCCGTGCCGGCGGCCGGGCGGCATCGTTCGAGGATCCGGTGTCGGGCGGCTTGGTCGATGCCTGCCAGCACGTGGCCATGGGCTGCTGCACCAACTTTCTCGACCTCTGTGCGCGAGCCGGGCTCTCCGACTCGCTGCGGCGCGACCGTACGATCTGGTTCATCGGTCCCGACGGCCGGCGCAGCGGCTGCACGCCCTCGCGCTGGCTGCCCGCCCCGCTGCACCTCGCGCCGCTGCTGGTGGGCATGCGGCACTTTTCCCTTCGCGAACGGGCGGCACTCGCGGTCGGCATGCTGCGGATCGCGCGGCGGCCGGTCGGCGACGCCGGTCGGCTCGAGACCGCGGCCGACTGGCTGCGGGCGGCCGGCCAGCCCGCGCGGGTGGTCGCCCTCTTCTGGCAGCCGCTGATCGAAAGCGCGCTCGGCGAGTCGATCGACTTGGTGAGCGTGGGGGCCGTGCGGAAGGTGGTGGTGGACGGCTTCCTGGCGCATCGTGATGCCGCCGACCTGGTGGTGCCCACCGAGCCGCTCGGGCGGCTCTTCGGCGAGCGGATGGTGGCCTGGCTCACTGGCCGTGGCGTCGTCGTCAGGAACGGCGCCATCGTGACCGAGGTGGAGCGCGATGCCGCGGGCCGCGTGGCCGCAGTCGCCTGCGAGGGCTCGCGTGTGCCCTGCGAAGCGGTCGTGCTCGCGGTGCCGTGGAAGGCGGCCGGACGGCTCGTGCCCGACGTGGTGCCCCCCGGCGATGACCGCCTGGCAGGCTCGCCGATCACGGCGGTGCACCTGTGGTTCGATCGCGAGTTCATCGACCTCCCGCATGCGGTGCTCGTGGGGCGGACGTCACAGTGGGCGTTTCGTGGCACGGAGCCGGCGGGGAGCGACACGGTGGGTGGCTACTGCCAGGTCGTGATCAGCGCCTCCCGCGGCCTGCTCGGTGTCGACCGCGAGAAGCTCGTCGACACGGTGGTGCGCGAGCTCCGCGAGGTGTTTCCGGCGGGGCGGGATGCGGCCCTCGTCGAGGCGAAGGTCGTCACCGATCCCACGGCGGTGCTCTCCGTAAGGCCCGGCGTCGACGCCGGGCGGCCACCGTCGACGACGGCGTTGCCGAATCTCTTTCTTGCCGGCGATTGGACCGCCACCGGCTGGCCATCGACGATGGAGGGGGCGGTGAGGAGCGGCCGTGCCGCGGCCGACGCGGTCGCAGCGATGCTCGGTCAACCTGCGCGGAGCATGGTCGACGACCTGCCCCGGAGCCTGCTCACCCGCCTGATCTCACGGGCGTAACGGCTTGCCCGGCAGGGCCTCGAGTGTTGCGACGAGGGCGTGGGCGAGCGATCTGCCATCGACGACGGCGTGTTCCCAGAGCCTCCAGAGATCGGCCGCGGCCCCCGGTCGCCTGCCGATCGCCGCGATCGCCGCCCCCGCTCGTCGCCAGGCCGACTGCGGCCGCGCGAGCGAGTCGATCTCGCGGGGCAGTTCCTGCGAGGCGTCGTCCGAGACGACGCGGACACAGCCGCACGGCAGGCCGGCGCTCAGAGCGGCGTGGGCGACGGCGTGGGTCTCCATGTCGACGATCTGTGCGCCCGTCTGCTCGTGAAGCCGGCGCTTCGCCTCCACGGTGGCCACGACCTGCTCCACCGTGACGATCGTGGCGTCGCCCGGGGCCGTGCCGCCGCCGACCCACAGGGACACCTCGCCGCGTCCCGCTGCATCCACGCTCCGGCAGGGACGCACGACGCTTCCTCGCGAAATGCCGGCGTCGATGGCCCCGGCGAAGCCCGCCGAGATCACGATCGCCGGCCGATGTCCGGCGATGAGGAGCCTGGTGGCGGCGTCGGCCGCGGGGCCGCCGACGCCCGCCACGCACCATGCCACGCGGCGGCCCTGGACCAGGCCCTCGTGGAAGACGACCGCCGCAGAGCGGGTCTCAACCCGGTTGGTCACCAGCCGTTCGAACGCGTCTGCCTCGACCGGCACCGCAAACACGATGCCCGCATCACAGCCAGACGACACCTCCGCCCGGTCGCTGGTCGGCTGCGGTCCTTGCATGCGGCGGATGTCTCCGTGCGGCCCGCCATCGCCGTCGCATCAGCGGCCGGCGAAACAGTGCCGGATCAGGGCGAGTGGATTCCACCAGCATAGTCCGCCGTCCGCGCAGGACGGGCACCCGCAGGGCTCCTCCGCCACCATGCGAACCTCGTACTTCGGCACCCGCTCGACCTTCTCCTCGCCGTCGGCCTTGTAGAACCGCTTCTTCACATACACGCGGCCGCACGGCGGCGAGCAGCGGCACTCGGGGGCTGGAGCGTGCCAGGAGTCGCGGCCCCGGGCGCAGGCATAGTCGCACTTCATGGAGTACGCGGGCTTGGTCGACTTCTTCTCGTCCCACGTGCCGCTGCACGCCGGGACGCATTCCTGGCAGCCGCCGGTGCAGCCCGTGCAGCCGGCCAGGGCCCGGCTCATGGCCGCCGCCCCCAAGGCGAACGTGGCGAGCAGGGCGACCGTCGTCATGTGTCGCAGGGGCCGTCGCATGGAAGCATCTCCTGGTTGACCGGGATCAGAAGTCGAAGGCGAGCCGGGTGCCGAGGCCGTGGATCCAGCCGCTGCCGTCGTAGCTCGGCCACGGCACCACCTTGCCCGCCACCTTGTTGAACGGGGTGTTCTGAAAGTCGCGGTAGGTGAAGTCGTAGTTGAAGTAGATGCGGGCGTTGGGGTTGAGCAGCCAGTTGAGGCCCAGCGTGCAGCCATTGAGCACGCCGCCATTCACCTCGCCGTCGCTGAGGCAGAGGTAGTTGTAGCGCATGCCCACCTGCCACGCGCCCTCGCTGAGGCTGAGGCGGCGGCCGGAGCCGCCGCCTCGCACGGCGTAGAAGTTGTTGTGGGGAACCGGCCGGTCGAAGCGGTACTCGATCTTCGAGTAGGTGCGGCTCTCCCCGGTGAGGAAGTAGAGCACCTCCGCGTAGCCGCCCTGGAAGTAGACGGTGCCCACCTTCGTTCCCGGCGGCGGTTGGTAGCCGTTCGTGGCCAACGGCCCGGCGCTCGTCGTGCGGGCGTTGTAGAGCCACGACCCGAAGTACTCGGACTGGAACGACCACGGGCCGTTGTTGCCCACGAACTCGAGGCCGATCATGTTCTGCCAGGTGCCCTGCAGCAGGCCGGAGTCGGCGTAGATCGAGTTGAGCGGGCCCGGCGGGCCGTTGCGGAGCGAGCCGCGGCTGCGGAACCGCACGGCGTTGATCGGATCGCCGTTGGGCAGGCCGGTGACCGAGTCGAACGAGGTGTACTGCCGGCGGGGCTCCATCGTCCGGCCGGAGACGCCGAGGTGGATCAGCTTCCGACCCTCGTCCTCGAACACGGGCAGGTAGACGAGACGGCCGACCGTCATGCTGCCGCCGCTCGAGTTCGAGAAGCCGAACGGGTTGGTGGCGTTCTTGAACTCGCCGATCTGCCAGGCGACATCTCCCTCCTCGTTGCTGTTCATGACCTGGATGCCGGGGAGGAAGCCGTTGTTGAAGGGCCCCTCGAAGGCGTCCTGGCTGAACGACCGCTCCATGAAGTTGAGCCAGCGGCTGCTCGTGAGGTGCTCGTAGCCGTAGGGATCTTTCTGGTTGCCGACACGAACGGTGCCGAGGATCGGCACCTCGCGGAGCTGCATCCAGAGGTCGGTGACGGCCGTGAGGGGCCCCGAGTCACGTTCCGTCGGGTAGACCTCGTTGTTGACGTTGATCTGGTTGACGAAGTCGTACTCGCAGGCCCAGTCGTAGAACTCGTACATCCGCCCCTCGACGCGGAGCCGGGCCCGACGGAAGTCGACGGTGTCGGCGAGTTCGGGGTCGAGGCCGCCCTTGTTCGGCGGCCGGTTGGGGCCCGACATCGCGGAGAAGGCCACGGCATCGACCTGCGTGCGGCCGCCGACCTTGACGCGGAAGTCCTTGTTGGCCGATTGGGCCTGGAATCCGTCGGCCCAGGACGTGCTGGTCTTCTTGTCGCTGCCGATCTCGTAGGGGTCGGCGGGCTTCTTGTCGTCTTTCTTGTCTTTGGGCTTGTCGGTAACGCCCTCCTTCACGCTGGCCGGCGGGGCCGGCAGCGGTTCGGCGGCCTTCGTGCTTTCGAGATCCTTGATCCGCTGCTCCAGAGCCGACATCCGCTGCCGGTCCGCCTCGACGGCCTCGGCAACATCCGCGAACGAGCCGAAATCGGAGGCCACGCTTTCGAGGGCCAGGGGCGTTGACGCGTCGGCGCCATCGGCGAGGACGACCAGTTCGGCGGCGGCGAGCGGTCGAACCGAGCGGTAGCCGGCGAAAGCCACTCCCGCGAGGATCAGGGCCCGGGCGACGGCAGCGTGGCGAGAGATCACGCGGAAAGCTCCATGGTCCACGGTTCCTGCCCGATGACGGCTTCCTCTCCTCGTCGGAGATGTTCGCGGAACCGCTACAGCCGGAGTAATCGGAAGACTCGGACGGCCGCTTTATGAGAAAGCGGAGGCTTTGAGGCCCCGCACGCCGTGACCCGCTCACGGGAGGGGGCTTCCCGGTCGCCCAGGTTCGCCAGCCCTCCGCAGTCTCCCTGTCGCTGCCCGGCTCACCAGGCTGCGTGGTCAACTCGCCGGGCGACCAGCGGTTCCGATCCGGCGGCGAAGGGCGTCCGCGGTGGCGGAAGCCGCACGGTGACGATCGTGCCTTTGCCGGGCTGGCTCTCGATGCCGATCGAACCTCCGGCGGCATTCACGATCGACTTGCAGATGGCGAGCCCGAGTCCGCCGCTGCGGGCGGGCACGCCGTGGCTCCGCGACGGGTCCGCTTTGAAGAACCGGTCGAAGACCCGGCCGAGGTCGTGGCGGGCGATGCCCATTCCCGTGTCGGCCACCGCCAGGGTCACGTCCCCCGTTCCCGGGGCCTCGCCGACTCGGACATCGACCCGACCCTCCGCCGGCGTGAACCGGATCGCGTTGTCGAGCAGGTTGCTGACGAGGCGGCGAACGTCCAGCGGATCGCCGGCGGCAATGGCCCGGGGCGCGGCGGCAAGTGACAGCGTGATCCCCTTCTCCTCGGCCGCGCCCGAGAACATCGCGACGGCCTGCCGGGCGACGGCCGACACGTCGACGGGCCCCGCGTGTGGGGCGGCCATGTGGCTTGCCGACTCCGCGAGAATCAGCAGGTCGTTGGCGACCTTCGATAGGTGTCGCGTCGCCAGAAGCATGTCGGCGAAGGATTCCTGCTGCCGCGGAGGCACGTCCTTGCGATCCATCGCCACCTCCAGCGAGCTTTGCAGCGCGGCGAGCGGGCCCCGCAGTTCGTGGGCGGCGTCCGCCACGAAGTGTTCCTGCCGCTCAACGTGCTCGGCGACGGCATTGAGCAAGCGGTTGATCGTCAAGGCCAGTCGATCGAGTTCGTCGCTCGTGCCGCGAATGGGCAGCCGGTCGCCGAGCTTCGTCGGGCTGAGCCGTTCCGCCGTCTGCAGCATCGTCGCGACGGGCCGCGTGGCCCGGCCGGCGAGCCAGTGGGCGACCAGCGGCGCGATCAGCGACAGCACGATGCCGACGAGGGTGAGCAACCGCATGAGCGCCGACAGGCTTTCGTCGAGCCCCGTCGTATAGGTGCCGACCCGAACCAGGAGCGTCGGGCCCCCGGCCCGGTCGACCCGCGTGCGCACATAACGAAAATGCCCCACCTGAACCACGTTTTCCACGCGGTCGAGGTTCGTCGGCGGATAGCTCGAGACCTCGTTCGGGCAGTGCTCGCTCGTCCAGATCGTCGTGCCGTCGACGGTCAGGAGGTGCATGAACCAGCCGCGGTCCTCCTGGCTTTCGGCCTTGCGTTGCATCTCCGCCACGATCGCCGCGTCGTCGGCGCCGAAGGCCTTGATCGCGAGCGCCACTTCGCGGGAGGCGGCCCGGAGTTCGGCATCGGCATCGGCGTAGAGCGTTGCACGGGCCGTGAGACGTACGACCAGCAGGGTCGCGACGGTCATCGCGATCACCACGGCGGCGTTGAGGAGCGTGAGCCTGGAGCGGAGCGTCGTGATCCGCGGCAGGTCAATCAGTCGCGAGAGCATAGCCCCGGCCCCGGAGCGTGCGGATCAGCGAGGAGTCTCGTCCCTTGTCGACCTTGCCGCGGAGGCGGTTGATGTGCACCTCGATCACGTTCGTCGGGCCATCCCAGTCGAATCCCCACACGTGCTCGCAGAGCATCTTCCTGGTCACGACCTGCCCTTGGAACCGCATCAGCAGTTCGAGGATGCTGAACTCGGTGGGGGTGAGGTCGATGGTTCGGCCATCGAGGGTGGCCCGCTTGTTGGAGAGGTTGAGGTTGAGGCCGGCGGTCTCCAGGGTCATCGCCGGCTTGTCGCCCGCCCGGCGGTGCACCGCCTCGATGCGGGCAAGCAGTTCGTCCATCGCGAACGGCTTCACGAGGTAGTCGTCGGCTCCGGCCTCGAAGGCGGCGAGTTTCTCCGGCACCTGGCTGCGGGCCGTGAGCACGATCACGGGGGTTCGCACGCCGTGGGCGCGGGCGGCGCGCAGCACGTCGAGGCCGTCGGCACCCGGGAGCATCAGGTCGAGCACGATCAGGTCGCTGGCCAGCAGGGCGTCGTCGCGCATGGCGGCGGTGCCGTCCGGGAACCAGCGGCTCTCGTGACCGGCATCCTCCACCGCGGCCGATACCGCCTTGGCGATGAGCGGATCATCCTCGACGATCGCAACCTGCATGGCTGTGTCTCCATGCCGAGGCCGCGGGGAAGGCAGTCCCGCGCCCCTCGACGCCCCCTAATCATACCGCGGCGGCGGGCCGGCCGGGTCACTCCCACTCGATCGTGGCGGGGGGCTTGGAGGAAACGTCGTACACGACGCGGTTGACGCCCTTGACCTCGTTGATCACGCGGGTCGAGATCCGGGCGAGCACCTCGTAGGGGAGGTGGCTCCAGTCGGCCGTCATGAAGTCTTCCGTCTCGACGGCCCGCACCGCGAGCACGTCGTCGTAGGTGCGGGCGTCGCCCATCACCCCCACGCTCTGCACGGGCAGCAGCACGGCGAACGCCTGCGACACCTTCCGCATCAGGCCGGCCCGCTCCAGTTCCTCGAGGACGATGGCGTCGGCCTCGCGGAGCGTGTCGAGCCTCGGCTTCGTGACCTCGCCGAGACAGCGAACCGCGAGCCCGGGCCCCGGAAACGGATGCCGCCAGACGATCCGCTCGGGCAGGCCGAGCTGCAGGCCGAGCTGGCGAACCTCGTCCTTGAAAAGGTCGCGCAGCGGCTCGATGAGTTCGAACTGCAGGTCGTCGGGCAGGCCGCCGACGTTGTGGTGGAGCTTGATGGTGGCGGCTGGCCCGTCGGCGGCCGCGCCGCTCTCGATCACGTCGGGGTAGAGCGTGCCCTGCGCCAGGAACCTGGCGCCGGAGATCTTGGCGGCCTCCGCGGCGAAGCAGTCGACGAAGGCCTTGCCGATCCGCTTGCGCTTCTCCTGCGGGTCGGTGATTCCGGCGAGCACGCCCAGGAAGAGCCCCTCCGCCGGCACCACGTGAAGGTCGGTCTTGAAGTGCCGCGTGAACTCCTCGATCACGGCCGCCGCCTCGCCCTTGCGCAACAGCCCGTTGTCGACGAGGATGCAGGAGAGCTGGTCGCCGATCGCCCTGCTGAGGAGTGCCGCCACGACCGCGGAATCGACCCCGCCCGACAGCCCGCAGATCACCCGGTCGCTGCCGACCCGCTGCCGCACGTGCGCGATCATCGTCTCGGCGAAGTCGTCGAGCCGCCACGTGCCGGTGCAGCCGCAGGCGGTTCGCAGGAAGTTGCCGAGCATCGCGCTGCCGGCCGGCGTGTGGGTGACCTCCGGGTGGAACTGCAGGCCGAACACCGGCAGCGAGGTGTGCCGCACCGCGGCGTAGGGGCAGGTGTCGGTGCGGGCGAGCGGCACGAAGTCGGCCGAGATGCCGTCGACCTGGTCGCCGTGGCTCATCCACACCTCGGTGCGGGCCGGAACGCCGGCGAAGAGGGCGTCGGGGGCGAGCACCTCGCACGCCGCCCGACCGTACTCGCGGGACGTCGCCCGGGCGACGCGGCCGCCGAGCGCCTCGCAGGCCAGTTGCATGCCGTAGCAGATGCCGAGCACCGGAATGCCGAGTCGGAACAGTCCGGGATCGCACCGCGGCGCACCTGCCTCGTACACGCTCGCCGGGCCACCCGAGAGGATGATCCCCCGGGGGGCGAGTTCGCGGATTCGCTCCGCCGTGATGTCGTGGCGGACGATCTCGCAGTAGACGTGCTGCTCGCGGACGCGGCGGGCGATCAACTGGGCATACTGCGAGCCGAAGTCGAGCACGATCACTCGCTCGGTCTGCTGCGGGCTGGCGGCCGATGTCGCGGGGCGGGCGGAGGCGGTCGGGGCGGAGGGCATGGCGGGGAATGGTCGGGGAAAAGCGAGGGAGTATACGGCGGCCGGCGGCCGGCGGCGACGGGGCTGCTATAGTGCCGCCCATGCTCGCCCTGCTCACCAACGACGACGGCATTTTTGCCCCCGGCCTGGCCGCCATGGCCAGGGCCCTGCGCTCCCTCGGCGACGTGTGCGTGGTCGCTCCGGCGACCGAGCAGAGCGGGATGGGGCACGCGATCACCTTCCTCACGCCGCTCACGGCGAAGGAAATCTACGACGGCGACGCCCGTCGGGGTTGGGCCGTCGATGGCAGCCCGGCCGATGCCGTGAAGCTCGGGATCTCGGAGTTCTGCCCGCGGCGGCCCGACCTCGTGGTCAGCGGCATCAACAGCGGGCTCAATGCCGGCATCAACGTGCTCTATTCCGGCACGGTGGCGGCCGCGATCGAGGGGGCCTTCTTCGGCATCACGAGCATCGCGGTCTCGCTCGAATGGAACGAGCATGCCGACTACGACCGTGCCGCGGCCATCGCGATCGACGTGATTCGCGGGCTCCTCGCGCGGCGGCCGGCCGCCGGCGGGCTGTTCAACATCAACATTCCCACGAGCGCCCTCGCCGGCACGCCGGAGCTCCGCATCGTGCCGATGAGCGTGGCCCGCTACGGCGAGGCCTTCGAGCGGCGAGTCGATCCTCGTGGCCGTGCCTACTACTGGGCGACGAACGAACCGCCGCCGCCGCCCTCGCCGGTGGAATCCGACGTGACGGCCCTCGCCGCGGGAGCGGTCACGCTCACGCCGCTCGACTACGACCTCACCCACCGTGGCGGGCTCGACGAACTCGCCGCAGGGCCGTGGGATCTCCGCTGACGGCCGCTTGGCGAGGAACCCTCTCGCTCCCCGGTTATTTCGTCGCCACCGCGATCGCCAGGCCGATGGCGAGGGCCACGCCGAGTCCGATGGCGATCCAGAGCCCGAGCGGCAGGCCGCCGAAATCCTTTCGCTTTTTGGGACGAGCTGCCGGCTTCGCCGTCGCGGCGGCCGCGGCGGTGCCGGCGGCACGGGCGGGCGTGGCGGACGTGTCGATGCGAATCGCCGGAGGCGGCCCGGCCGCCGGAGCCGCTGCCGGGCCCGTCCACGGGGGCGGGGTGTGCGGCCGGACGGTGCTCGATGGCGGGGGCGTGACGCCCGAGCCCCCGGGGCCCGCGGTCTGGATCGGGCTGAAGATGCCGCTCGGGCCACCACCGCTCCCCGGTCCGCTGCGAAACACCTGGCTGGATCCCGCGGTCGTCGCGGGGCGTCGGGGCAACTGCTTTCTCGGCGCCGCGGCCCGAGTCGGTGCGGCGTCGGCCGTCTTGGCGAGCCATGCCGCGAGGGCGTCGGCCACCTCGCGCGCCGACTGCGGCCGGCCGTCGGGATGCTTCTCCAGCATCCGCGCATAGAGCTCGGCGATGGCGACGGGCACGTCGGGCCGCGCATCGAGCAGGTTGGGCGGGGCCTTGTGGCGATGAGCGTGGATGCGGTCGGCGAGTTTGCCCGACGCGAAGGGCGCCTTGCCGACGAGCAGGTAGTAGAAGGTGCAGCCGAGCGAGTAGATGTCGCTTCGCCGGTCGGCCTTGTGGCTGTCGTCGGCCTGCTCGGGAGCGAGGTAGTCGGCCGTGCCGAGCACCTTCTCGTCGTGCTCGCGGGTGAGCGAGCCGTCCTCTTCGCCACCGCCGGCGAGCGCGAGGCCGAGGTCGAGGATCTTCACGGTCCCGCGGCCGTCGAGCATCAGGTTGGCAGGCTTGATGTCGCGGTGCACGAGCCCCTCCTCGTGGGCGTGCTCGAGGCCCGTCGCCGCCTGGCGGATGAAGTCGGCCGCTTCCCGCACCGGGAGCGGGCCGTCGCGTTTCACCTTCGCGTGCAGGTCGATGCCGTCGACGTGCTCCATCGCGATGTAGTGGATGGAGCCGGCCGTGTCGAGGTCGAAGGTTCGGACGATGTTGGGGTGGTTCAGCCGGGCTGACTGCCGGGCCTCCCGCTCGAAGCGGGCGAGGTACGACGTCTGCTCGACCCGCTTCACGGGGAGCACCTTGATGGCCACCTTGTTGCCGAGCGTGGCATGCTCGGCGAGATAGACGCTGCTCATCCCCCCTGCCCCGAGCAGCTTGAGCAGCCGGTACTTGCCCAGCGTGAACCCCTTGTGGCGGCCCTTGAGGAGCTGGTCGATCTGCCACTGCGTGAGCAGCCCCGCGTCTCGCAACGCCGCCAGCATCGGCTCTGGCGGGGGGCCGGCATGACCCACCCACGGCTCGACCACGGGCATGAAGCGGGCCTCCTCCACCAGCCCGCTGCGGCGGACCACCTGGAGGAACTCGTCGACGGTCTGGACCGGGGCGGACATCTGGGCGAGAGTGCAGGGGTGCGGGCGGCCGAAGATCTGCGGCCGACGCCTCTTCGATCGTACCCAAACCATGCGGTTCGTGCTGTTTACGCGTCGCGGCTGCCACCTGTGCGAGCAGGCGGAAGACCTGCTCGCGGTGCACCGCGTCGAGGCGGCGCTCGTCGATGTCGATGCTGATGCGACGGCTCGGGAGCGATATGGGCTGCGGGTGCCGGTGCTGGAACTCGACGGCTTGGTGGTCGCGGAGGGGCGGATCGACGACCGGGCGGTGGCGACGCTCGCGGCGGCGGTCACAGGCCGAGGTTGAATCCGCGGCGGGCGAGCTGGTCGGCGAGCGCGTGCGCGCCGACGAAGAGTTCCGCATCCCATCCTGCGGCGCGGGCTGCCGTCACGTGCTCCGGCAGGTCGTCGCAGAAAAAGATCCGCTCCGGGGCCACGCCGGCTCGGGCCGTCGCCAGGTCGTAGATCGCCCGGCCGGGCTTGGCCGCCCGCGCCTCGTGGCTGAGCACCACTTCGCGGAAGCTGCCCGGGAGGATGGAATAACGTTCCGCGACGAGGCTCGCCCAGTGCGGCTCGCAGGTGTTGGAGAGGATGCCGAGCGGGATGCCCGCACGCTCGCAGGCCGCGACGACGGGCAGCATCGCGACGTTGAGCCAGAACATGTCGCTCGCGGCCCGGGCCAGGTCGGCTGCTGGAGCGCTGGTGCCGGTGCGGCGGCAGAAGGCCTCGTGAAACTCCTCCCAGCCGATGTCGCCCCGCTCGAGCGCGGCCTGCAGCCCCTCCTCCATCACGACACGCCGGATCACGGCCGGATCCGCGCCGCTCACCGCGGCCATCGCGCGAAACGCGCGGTCGCGGTCGAAGAAGCAGAGCACGTTGCCCAGGTCGAAGTAGAGGAAGGCGGGAGGCATCGGCGCGGGGGATCGGCGGCGGCGGCTTTTGCGACTCGAGCGAGCATACTATCCTGCGTCCAACGGGCCGTGAGGTGGCCCTGCCGAACTGGATGTCTTTGCCCGGAGGATTCCCCGCATGCCGCAGCTCAATCGCCACAGTTCCCGGATCACCCAGCCGCGGTCGCAAGGGGCCTCGCAGGCGATGCTCCTCGGCACGGGCCTGCAGCCGGGCGACCTCGACAAGCCGCAGGTCGGCGTCGCGAGCATGTGGTACGAGGGCAACACCTGCAACATGCATCTCGACCGGCTCGCGGCCAAGGTTCGCGAGGGGGTCGTGGCCGCAGGCATGGTGGGGATGCGATTCAACACCATCGGCGTCAGCGACGGGATCTCGATGGGCACGGAGGGCATGAGCTATTCCCTCCCCTCCCGCGACATCATCGCCGACTCGATCGAGACGGTGATGCACGCCCAGTGGTACGACGCGCTCGTGGCGATTCCCGGCTGCGACAAGAACATGCCCGGCTGCCTGATCGCCATGGGGCGGCTCAATCGCCCCGCTCTGATGGTCTACGGCGGCACGATCAAGCCCGGCCACCTTGCCGACGGCACCGTGCTCGACATCGTGTCGGCCTTCCAGTGCTACGGCGAATACGTGGCCGGCCGCATCGACGACGGCCGCCGCGGCGACATCGTCCGCCACGCGTGCCCCGGGGCCGGTGCCTGCGGCGGCATGTACACCGCCAACACCATGGCCACCGCCATCGAGGCCCTGGGCATGTCGCTGCCCGACAGCGCCTCGATCCCCGCCGAGCACCCCGCCAAGATCGAGGAATGCCACAAGGCCGCAGCCGCCGTCCGGCACCTCCTGGAGATCGACCTCAAGCCCCGCGACATCATGACCCGTCGGGCCTTCGAGAATGCCATCGTCACGGTGATGGCCCTCGGCGGCTCGACCAACGCCGTGCTTCACCTGATCGCGATGGCCAGGGCCGTGAACGTCGAGCTTTCTCCGGCCGACTTCCAGAAGGTGGCGCGGCGGATCCCCTACCTCGCCGATCTCAAGCCGAGTGGCAAGTTCGTGCAGGAAGACCTCCACTCGATCGGCGGTACCAGCGGCCTGATGAAATACCTGCTCGACAAGGGGCTGATGGACGGCGATTGCATGACGGTGACGGGCAAGACACTCGCCGAGAATCTCGCCACCAACAAGGGCCTCGCTTCCGGGCAGAAGATCATCCGGCCGGTGGAGGATCCGCTGAAGCCGACGGGCCACATCACGATCCTGCACGGCAACCTCGCCCCCGATTCCGCCGTCGCCAAGATCACGGGAAAGGAAGGCGCCCGGTTTCGCGGGCCGGCTCGCGTGTTCGACAGCGAGGAGGCGATGCTCGCCGCCCTGGAGCACGGCGGCATCAAGCGGGGCGACGTCGTGATCATCCGCTACGAGGGGCCGAAGGGCGGGCCGGGCATGCCCGAGATGCTCACGCCGACCTCGGCCCTCGTGGGCGCTGGCCTTGGCAACGACGTCGCGCTGATCACCGACGGCCGCTTCTCCGGCGGCTCGCACGGCTTCATCGTGGGGCACGTGGTGCCCGAGGCGCAGGATGGCGGGCCGATCGCCCTCGTGAAGGATGGCGACGTGGTGGTGATCGATGCCGACACCGCCTCGATCGATGCGGAGGTGTCGGCGGAGGAGTTTGCCCGGCGGAAGGCGGAGTGGAAGGCCCCGCCACCCAAGGCGACCCGCGGCATTCTCGCGAAGTACATCCGCTGCGTGGCTCCCGCATCACGCGGCTGCGTCACGGACGAATGAGTGGCGGCTGCGGCACGGGCAACGTCTCGATCGGCACCGGCGGTCCGGGGGCGATCGGGGCCCCGGGCGGAAGTTGCTCCGGCGGGATGGGAGCGCCGTAGACGGGGCCCTGAGGCGTTGCGGGCGGCTGGCCGGCCGGCGTCATGCTGCCGACGGAATCGGGGGGCTGGTAATAGGGCTCGGGCTGCGGCTGCGGCGGCACGCCGAGTTTGGCCAGCACGCGAGAGAGCATCTTCTGCTCGAGCCTGGGGTCGCGGCCGAGCGGGATCCAGCCGAGGTTCGGTGTCGGGCTGGCGACGGGCCGCGGTTGATCGCCGACCTGCTGGCCGAGCGTCGGCAGCGGCGTGCCATAGCGGTAGAGCGAATCGTCGTTGCGGAACGATGCCCCGCCGGTCGTGGCCCGCATCGGACGCGGGAGGTTCTCGAGTTCCTTGTTCACCACCACCTCCACCCGCCAGCCGGTGGCGTCGGGCAGCAGCCGCATGGTTGCGATCCGTCGGATCGATTGCAGCGTCGACTCCCAACGCTCGCCCCAGCCCACGGAGTCTCCCCGCCATGGCTCGAGAATCGTGGCGCCCGTCTGCGGAAAGGTGTCGATGCGTCCCTCGGTCGGCACGCCGTTGGCGAACACCACCCGCTGCTCCGACTGCACCTTGAAAAAGTCGTCGGCCACGTCGACCAGCGACGTCCAGACCACCTCGGCGTCGAGCGGGGGGAGAACGACGGCGTTGCGGGGCGGCGGTGGCGGTCCCGGCATCACGGGGCCGGCGGGGCCGATGATCGCTCCCTCGGGCAGCGGCGCGAACGGGTCGGGCTGGCCCGGGGCTGTGGGTGGCGCGGGAAGCGGAGCCTGGGCCCGGCCCGGTCCGGGGGCGAGGCAGGCGAAGGCCAGCAGGAGGAGAGCGATACGTCGCGACATGCCCTGTTCCGCGGAGCCTGCCCGCGGCGAGCCGACGCCGACCGGAGCGGCGGGATGGTCGCGAATCGCCGGCCCTTCCTCAAGGCCAGTTCGGGCCGGAAAACACCAGGCCCGGCAACCCTGTTCGGCACGGGAGTTGCGCGCCAGAAGCCAGGCAGCCGGCGGGGCGATGTGGTGCCGGCCATCGCCGGCACCGGCGAAGCGAGAGATCCGCGATCAGGACGTGCGGGGGCTGAAGTGCCTGCGGAAGATCCGTCCGCTGCTCTTCCGGGACGTTCGCTGCCCGGGAAGCCCACTCTTGGAAGCGATGGGGACGGCGTTCCCGGTGACGCAGTCGTACCGCTTACGCGGTTACGCTTCCCGGGAGCAGCGCTGGGCGTGGCATCAGGAAGCCCAATCGCGTGAGCGATGGGGACCACGTCCACCGTGCTCAGCAGGCCCCGAGTCGGGCGGCGAGTTCCTCGAACTGCCGGGCATGGCGGGCGTGAGACGTGTGGAGGTGCTCGCCCTGCGAGATGAAGCGGATGCGATCGTTTCGCTCCACCCCGCGATCCCGCAGGATTCGCTCGAAGGGCGGCCGTGCCTGGGCGTAGACCACGAGCAGTTTGTGCTCGTCGAGTTGCACTTCGAGCGACTGTTCGGGATGCATCACGGCGATCGAGGTGCAGCCGTCGTTGAGCAGCAGGTCTTCGTATTCCCAGAGCATGCTCTCGAGCACGAGCCGCTCGACGCCCTCCCGGGTCAACTCGCGGTGCCGGTCGTCGGCGTCGTGGCTCGATTCGAGCACGACGTCGCAGGTGTCGCCGAGGGGCTCGAGCAGTTCCAGGAATGCCTGGAAGAGGTCCTCTGCCGAGACGGCGGCCACCACGGCCGGCATGCGGGCGTGGGTGCGCGGATCGACGTAGGCGTCGTGCCGGAAGCCCGCCTGCGGCACCACGTCGAGGTTCCAGCCTGGCCTCACGGCCTCCGTAAGGGTGAATCGGCCGTAACGGTTACGGGCCAGATGGGCCTCCATCGCGGCCCGGTCGGGGGCGGCGGCTGCCGGCTGTGGGCCGCCGATGGCGCGGAGCAGCGGGGCGGCGGGCAGGGTCGGCGGGGTGTCGTCGAGGAAGGGCATGGTGGCACCGCTGGGTGACGAAGGCTGCCCCCGGCGAGCGCCGGAATCGAAGGGCACCACAAACCTAGGACACGCTTCGGCGCCGTGCGGCGGGCCGCCCGCGGGCCGCAAATCCGGCCGCCACGGCGGTCCGCGGGCCGGTCGTTGCCCTCCGGGGCCCGTGGGGCCCATAATCCCCGACTTTTCCACGACAGGAGCCGAGGCCGCATGGACGGGAAAATCGTCGCCACCGGAATCACTTTCGACGACGTGCTCCTGGTGCCGCGGTTCTCCGCGGTGGTTCCGTCGGAGGTCGACGTGAGCACCAGGCTCACCCGCGGGATCGAACTCAAGATCCCGATCGTGTCCTCACCGATGGACACCGTGACCGAGAGCGAGATGGCGATCGCGCTGGCCCAGGAGGGGGGACTGGGCGTGATTCATAAAAACCTCTCGATCGAGCGGCAGTCCGAGGAGGTCGACAAGGTCAAGCGGAGCGCCAATGGGATCATCATGGATCCCGTCACCCTTCCGCCCGCGGCCACCGTGGCCCGGGCCCGCGAGGTGATGGACCAATACAACATTTCCGGCGTGCCGATCACCGACGACGGCCGCCGGCTCGTGGGCATCATCACCCGTCGTGACCTCCGCTTCCTGGAGAGCGGGGAGACGCCGATCGCCGAGATCATGACGAAGTCGGGGCTCGTGACGGCGACCGGCACCGTGTCGCTCGACGAGGCCGAGAAGATCCTGATGGCCAACAAGGTCGAGAAGCTCCTGCTCGTCGACGAGCGGGGACTGCTCACCGGGCTGATCACGATCAAGGACATCGACATGATGAAGCGCTTCCCCAAGGCCTGCAAGGATCGCCAGGGGCGGCTGCGGGTCGGGGCGGCGGTGGGCGTGTTCGACTACGAGCGTGCCGAGAGCCTGATCGCCAAGGGAGTCGACATGCTCGTGGTCGACAGCGCCCACGGGCACTCGTCGAACGTCATCGAGACCGTGTCGGCCATCAAGAAGCGATGGTCGATCGAGGTGGTGGCGGGCAACGTGGCGACCCGCGAGGGCTGTCGCGACCTGATCAAGGCGGGGGCCGACGGCGTGAAGGTGGGCATCGGGCCCGGGTCGATCTGCACCACGCGGGTGATCTCCGGCGTGGGCGTGCCCCAGATCACGGCCGTGTGGGAGGCGTCGCAGGAGGCGGCGGCCGCCGGTGTGCCGGTGATTGCCGACGGCGGCATCCGCTTCTCGGGAGACATCACCAAGGCGCTCGCCGCGGGGGCCAACTGCGTGATGGTGGGCGGCCTGCTGGCCGGCGTGGCGGAGAGCCCGGGACAGACGGTGCTCTACCAGGGCCGCACCTTCAAGGCCTATCGCGGCATGGGATCGCTGGGCGCCATGGTGCAGGGATCGAGCGAGCGGTATCGGCAGAAACTCTCGGGCCGGGGCAGCGACAAGCTCGTGCCCGAGGGCGTGGAGGGCCGCGTGCCCTTCAAGGGCCCGCTGAGCGTGTTCGTGTACCAGCTGGTGGGCGGCCTGCGGGCCGGCATGGGCTACTGCGGCACGCGGACCATCGACGAACTCCGCACCGAGGCCCGGTTCATCCAGGTGACCGCCGCGAGCGTGCGGGAGAGCCACCCGCACGACATCGTGATCACGCAGGAAGCGCCGAACTACACCGCCGAGCACCAGAAGCCCGAGTGATCGTTCGGGGCGCTGGCCATCGGGGCCGATCCCGGCCCGCGACTCCCGGTCACGAAGCCGGCGAGAAAGCTGTTGCCGGTGACTTTTTCCATCTCGATCGTGCCGCCCCGAAGTGGGGTGGTTGCGAAACGCTTGTGCTCTCCGTGGAGACGGTAGGGCGTCAGTGGTGAGTGTGCCTCATGTCGGTGCCAATCCACCACGGCTCCCAAAAACGCACCATCGTTGCCACGAACGAGAATTCGGCAGGACGTGCTGAACGGAATGGGGAGAAACAGGTTGTACCCTGGCGTGCCCGGAACTCGGAGATGCCCAACGCCCTATCCGGCTCCATGCCTCGAGCGCGTTCGAGATACGTGTATCGCCGACCCCCCTCGCCTACCCTCCCTGGTGTGCCACGTCGCCGCTCCACATAACCGAGGTGCGCTCCAGGACACAGCCGACGGCTTTGGGGAATGGCAGGCCGAGGCAGCCGAGCATCGCGGTCACAACGGCTCCGCAGTTCGGCAACAGCATCGTCGTGGGGCGAGTCCGTTCATTGCTCAGGCATTCGCGTCAGGGACTCGCGCGGCAGGCTGGGCGATCGGCGGGGGCTGCGGCGGGCGTGGCGGTTTTGGCACGGGGGGCCGTGCCGCCGTCAAAGTCGGCCGCCCCGATGGGTCGATCTAGGTGTGTCGCCCGCCACATGCCCACGCCACTCCGGAACCCGACGCCATGAATGCGTCCTCCTTCGCCCGGCATTCGATCCTTCGTGCGGCCTGCGGAGCCCGTGGGCTCGCCTGCTGGGCAGTGCTCGTCGCGACGGCGACCGCCGAGGACTGGCGGGCGTTTCTCCGTGAGCCGCCCGTGATTCTGCCCGTCGCCTACCAGCAGGCCGACAGCCCCTCCGATGACACGCCCGAGGAGCCGGCTGACTCAGGCCCCTGCTCCGAGGAGCAGGCCGACTGCCGCGCCGCCCTCGAGAAACTCCGCAACGACGGCATCGCCGGCATCGACCTCGATATCCGCGTGGGAGGACGGCCCGGCAACGACTATCCATGTGAATGCCGCCTGGAGGGCGAGGCATTCGAGCCGCGTCGTTTTGCCACGACGATGTTCACGTGGAAGGCGGCCGGCTACTGCCACAAGCCACTCTACTTCGAGGATTGGCAGCTCGAACGGTATGGTCACTCGCACGGGCCGCTCGCCGACCCCTTCTTCTCCGCCGCCCACTTCTTCACCACGCTGCCCGTGCTGCCCTACAAGATGGGCGTCGAGCTGCCGTGGGAATGCATGTATCCGCTCGGCCACTATCGCCCGGGCGATTGTGCACCGTGGACGGTGCCGGCGGTGCCGATCAGCCTGCGGGGCATGGCCGTGCAGGCCGCCACCGTCACCGGGATCCTCTTCGTGCTTCCCTGACGAAGCGGCTCACCGCTTGCGGATCGAGGCGATGTACGCGTAGCGACGGGCGACCGACTCGAACGTGACATCCCCGCGGCCCGACGTGCCGAGCGCCGCGAGGGCGTCGTGCACCTCGGGCCGGTAGTGCACGTGGAAGAGAGACAGCCACCGCTTCAGGCCGCCGGCGAAGATCGCGGGCAGGTCCCGCTGGTCCCAGAAGTCGACGATCAGCAGGTGGCCGCCGGTCTTGAGGTTGGCCATCGCCGCCTCGATCGCCCCCGGCCAGGTCGGCACCATCGACAGGCAGTAGGAGAAGAAGATCGTGTCGAAGGGCTCGTTGCGGCCGAACATCGTCCGCGCATCGAGCTGCTCGGCCAGGCCCTGCCGCAGCCGGATCCGCTCGTGGCCCGCCGCCGGCACGCCGGCGCGAGCGATGCTCAACGCCGCGGTATCGAGCATCTCCTGGGAGGCGTCGAGGCCGCAGAGCAGCCCCGGTTCGGGACGCCGGGCGAGCTTGATCAGGTTGCGGGCGGTGCCGCAACCCACCTCGAGCGTGGCCGTGCTGGGGTTGGTGACCACCTTGGCCAGCATCCGGTCGCGGCCCAGAAGGTAGTAGGCCCGCGTGAGGTCGTAGACGTGCCGCGTGAACCGGTACATGCGGTCCATCGCCACGGCCTGATCGGCGCCGCCGTTTTCGCTCATGACACCGCCGGATCCACGAGCTCGTACAGATGGAACATGCCGTAGATCGCCGACCGATCCTGCTCGCTGAGCGCCCGGGCCTCCGCGGCATGGGCGCGGAAGCGGGCCATCGTGGCCGGTGAGAGCGACTTCTCGATGGGCGAGAGTTCGCCCGCCGTGCGGAAGATCACCCGCGTGCCGGCCGCGCCCACCCTCGCGATCTCCGTCCAGAGTTCGTCGATCACGGCCGGCGGCATCCAGTCCTGGCTGTCGAGCAGCACGAAGGAGTTGAGACTGCCCTGCGGCTCCCGTCGAATCTGGTCGGCGAGCGACGCGATGTGGGTTTCGACGCGGCCCACGCAGGCCTTGATCGTCTCGTAGTTTTCCCGCTTGAGGTAGTCGGGCAGCGCGCGGCGCCCCTCGTGGTCGTAGCGGCGGCCGAAGGCCTGCCACGTGAAGTAGTTGTCGTCGAGTGGAAATCCGCAGGCCAGCCGCCGCAGCCGCTGCTTGTACATGTCGAACAGCCGGTTGCCGTCGCCATCATGCTCCTCCAGCATGGCGGCGTGCTGGCTCGGCGGAATGCCGAGGCTGTAGACGGCGACGGGCTGCCGGCCCATCCAGCGGACGATCCTGTTGTCGAAGAGCGACGCATACTGCTCGTCGAAGATCCGCTCCTGCTCCGCGCGGCTGCGGGCCGAGAGCAGGCGGCCGGGGTCGCGGCCCATCCGTCGGGCCAGGCCGTGCACCACGCGAAAGAACTGCCCGAGTTTCGCCTTCTCGTAGAGGCCGGTCTTGAAGTAGTTGATCCGCTTCGGGCCGACGGCCTTGCCCGGCCAGTCGGTCGTCTCCCAGAACCTGCGCGTCTCGGGGTCGAGCGCCTCGCGCAGATAGCGGTTGTAGTTGGCGACGTTGTTCGGATGCCGGCCGTGGCCGAAAAAGTTGTAGAAGCTTTCGTAATCGGGAAGCAGTTCCAGCGCCTTGAGCTTGAGCCGTGTCAGCGCCATGTGGTTGGCGTTGAGGTCGATCGCCACGATCCGCCGTGGTTGGTGGATCAGGTAGTTGAGGACGTTGCAGCCACCGCTCGAGATCGTGAGGATGCTGGAGTCGGGGCCGAGCCTCAGGCCCCGGGCATCGATCCGCGGATCCTCCCAGATCTGGTTGTAGACGAAGCCTCGAAACCAGAGCGTGAACATCCGCTCGAGCATGCCACGCTTGCTCGCCAGCTTGTTGTGATGCACGGCCTTACGGAGGCGATGCGTGTTGGTGTGGCCGGACGCGACGCTGCTCATGACAAAACCGCCCTGCGGAACGCGGGAACCAGGAAACGACCCCAGAATGTAGCCGAGCGGCGGCGGCGTCGTCGATGCCGCGGTGGCTACGGCGTGGCGGCCGCGGGTCGGGAGGCCGGCGGGGCGGCCGCGTCGATGCGTTCGACGATGCCGCGGGAGGCGGCCCGCAGCTGGGCTCCCCGTTCGACGATGGCGGCTTCAGCTGATCGTAAGCGGGCTTGTGAACGGTCGAACTCGGCCTCGAAGGCGTCCGCCGTCCGCGTGGCCGCCGCGACATCGCGTTCCCAGAGTCGAAGGTCGTCGTTCAGCCGTTCCTGGCGGCTGCGGACTTCGGCGAGTTCCGTGGCGAGGCTGTCCTTGGCATCGCCGAGTCGGGTGGCCGAGGCGTCGAGGGCCGCGATGTCCTGCCTGAGACCGGCCATGATCGCGGCAATGCCCTCGGCCACGATGCCCTCCGCCGGCACGTCGCCGCCGGCGGCTCCCGGCAGGCGGAGGATGCGGCTCCCGTGGATCAGCGTGACGGCATCCCGCAGCGGCCGCCGGAATCGCACCGCGTCGATCGTCGCCGTGCCCGCCTCCTCGAGCGCGAAGGCCGTGAGCAGGTCGAAGTCGGCTTTCTCGTCCGGTTCGAATGAGCGTGAGGCCGCCTCGTCGCCGAGGCCCTCGGCCACGGCATGCGATTCCTTGAACGTCACCGTCGCCCAGTACGTTCCGGGAAGGCTCTCGCCCGACTCGAGCCGTTTCCGGATGGCGACCCACTCCTCCTTGTCGGCAAGAGGCTCGTCGTGCTCGCGAACCTCGTCGATGAACTGCTTCTGCTCGTCGCGGTTGTCGAGCATCTCCTCGACCTGGTCGATCGAGAGCTTGGTCGGCTCGGCCATGGTGCTCGTGTCCACCGCGTTTCGCTCGAGCCGCGAGAAGGCGAGCCAGCGGTCGATGGGAAGGTTTTCGAACACGACCACGTTGTCGTAGACCCGTGCCCACGACTCACGGTCGTAGTCGTCGCGGGGGGCGGTCTGCTCCACCGTCAGCACGAAGCGGTTCTCCGCGGCATCGAGCGTGGACGACTGCACGCGAAACTCGCCCAGATACCGGCCGATCTCGCCTTCAGCCGTGTCGAACACGTAGACGTTCGCGCCCGCGTCGATCGGCGGCTTGGCCGGCTCGGCGGGCGCGTCGGGAGCGGGCTCTCCTTCGGCCGGAGCCGTTGCCGCAGCGGCGACCCGCAGTTTGATCGTGCCGGTCTCGCCATCGGCCTTGGGAGGCTTGAGCTCCGCCTTCTCCCACGATCGCCCACGCCAGGTCTCGACCCGCTCCAGGGCCCGCTGCCAGCGTGCCCGGTCGTCGGTGAGCACCGCGAGCGACTTCTCCTTGTCGGCGGGCACCAGCCTGCCGTCGGGGCCGGGCATGAGTGCATCGACCTTGCGGGCCAACTCCACCTGCTTGCCATGCACGAACTCGACCCACTCCCACTCGTAGGCGGCGAAACGGGCCGCCACGTAGAAGTAGCCGGCGGCCGACAGCAGCACGAGGAACGCGGCGGCGACCGTGGCCCAGCTCCAGCGCCTGTGCCCGACGCCGAAGGCGATGAGGCCCGCGAGAAGCAGGAGAGCGACGAGGCCGACGAGCAGGTAGTTCATGGGTGCTTCGCCGTCGCCGCCCCGAGCGCCGGGGCCGTCACGATCCTCCCGATCGGCGCGACCGGAAGTATAGCGGCTTCGGCCTGCGTCCCGACGCTCCCAAGCCTATTCGTGCCGTTGCCGCGACGATCTTGAGCCGCCGCCGCGGCCGCGTTGCATTCCCTCGACACCCGCGCCGGCGACCGTGTCGCCCGGTGGCGACGCGCGGTCGCTCGAGAGCCATGCCCCTGGGGCAAACAGGCCCGAAAAACCCGTCCAGCACGGCAAGGCGTGCCGGTCGGGCGAACTTTTCGGCGGCTCGGCACCGGACGTGCTCCTTCCGTGCCCACTGTCGCGTGATCGGGCGGCCGGGCCGAACCGCCCCGCCCCCGCTGCGACC
>JBJTDZ010000072.1:0-12712 GCA_046092585.1 Pirellulales bacterium
CAGGAAGGAACGGCGACAACTCGTCGAAGAACTCATCCGGCATCCGTGCATCTGCCATCTTGGCTCCCTCCAAGGTTCAGGTGGACCTTGAAGGACGATGCGCAAATGCTGTGCCAAATCAGGTTTTGTCAGGGCCTATAAGTTCCACAGTCCGAGACTTCATCATGCTTCTACTTGGCTTGCTCACGTTGCTCCTGATCGCCGATTCCGCGCCACTACGGCCGGGTGACCACACACGTGCGGTGCAGGTGGATGGTCAGCAACGGCACTACCTCGTGCATGTGCCCGCGAAGTATGCCCCGGAGACGCCAATGCCGGTGGTGCTCGCGTTTCACGGTGGCGGCGCAAATGCCGACAACATGGTCTTTTTCAGCGGGTTGTCAGAAAAGGCTGATGAGGCTGGGTTCATCGTTGTGTACCCCAACGGCACTGGTCGTCTGAAACGCATGCTCACCTTCAACGCCGGTAACTGTTGTGGCCATGCCGCTGCAAGTAATGTGGACGATGTCGCCTTTACACGCTGCGTCCTCGATGATCTGGAGTCAGTTGCGAACGTCGATCGACGGCGTGTTTATGCGACCGGAATGTCGAACGGCGCTATGATGGCCTACCGGCTTGCGGCTGAGTTGTCGGATCGTATCGCTGCGATCGCACCTGTCGCTGGTCCGATGGGCACGTCGGAATGTCATCCCGCACGTCCGGTCTCGGTGATGCACTTCCATGGCGATGCCGATGAGTTTGCGCCATTCAAGGGGGGTAAAGGCCGTGGCCCCTCAGGCACTGACTTCCACTCGGTGCAACACTCGATCGACACGTGGGTCGCGGTGAATGGATGCAGAGCGACGCCGACTACTACACGACTCCCGGACCGTGAGGATGACGGCACCGCCGTGAGAAGGGTCTGCTACGATTCCGGCAAGGGGGGAGCGGAGGTCGTGCTCGTGGTGATAGAAGGTGGAGGTCACACGTGGCCCGGCCGAGAGCCGCGGATGCAGTCGCTCGGCGTGTTCACTCGTGATATTTCCGCCAACGACATGATGTGGGAGTTCTTCAAGCAACACCCCATGAAATGAGGACCGGCGGCAATGGTGGGCTACTTGTCCTGACCCAGTAGCCACCCCCTCTCCGCCCCCAATGCCTCCGTCCGGCTCGTGAATGGTCCCAGCACAGGCCCACCAACAGGCCCCATATCAGCCCACCAGTAGCCCTCGGCATCTGGCTCGACGTGGCTCGCCCGGGTGATCTGCAACTTCCCGATCTCCCGCAGGTCCAGTGCCTCGTCATAGATGCACCGGACGCCACCATCACAGCCGACGACCAACTCCATGTCGCTGGTCATGCCGCACCTCCGGACTTCTGGGCACGCGTTGGGGAGTTACGATACTGGGCATGTTTGAGCACCGCACCGATCCGCTCCTGCCCGGCCACCGTTTTTTCTGGCGAGTCGTTGGGTTCTTTGCTTTGTCGGCGGTAGCGATCGGAAGTGCCCTCGGGATTGGCGTTCTTGGCTACCACTATTTCGGTGGCCTGCCGTGGATAGACGCTCTTGTGAACGCCTCGATGATCCTTGGTGGCATGGGGCCGGTCGATCCGATCACGACGCCCGCAGGCAAGTTGTTCGCTTCGGCGTACGCCCTCTTTTCGGGCCTGCTGTTCATCGGCGCCGCGTCCCTTGTGCTTGCACCATTCGTCCATCGCATCATGCATACGATTCATCTTGAGGAAGACTGAGGAGGTGTCGCTCATGCCGCACCTCCAACACCCCCTCGCCTGAGAATGTTCCTGCGGGGCCGATCCACGAGCAGGTCACCAACGCGGGCCTGAATCTGCTCGAAGTCCCGGGCAACCATCTGCCGGAGCCTGTTGGAGTCCCTGAGCGTCTGCGGTTCGATGCCTGTGATCGTCTGCTGTGCCTGTTCGACGAGGGCATCCAACTCGGGACTAGACCGAATGTTCAGCCGCCGGAACCGCTCGAAGAACTCCCGCAGGTTCTCGACGGCTGAATCACGGAACACTTTTGGTTGGCCGTCGCTCAGCCCCGTCAGGCGTTCAGCCAGATGGGCCGTGAGCCGCTGGAGTTCCGTGGCGAAAGCCTGCTCGGCCAACTCGACGGCATTCTCGAAGCGTTCACGGACCCGGGCCTGCTCCTGCTGGTAGACCTCCGGGTGCAGGGCCATGAGATAGTTCGGCGGCTCGATGGTCGGGTACGAGACTTCAAGATCGAACAAGCCGTCGAGCGTGGAGGGATAGTCGCTGGCGTTGAAGAGCGTGCCGAGTCGTCGCTGGGCTTCACTCTTGATCGCGTCGTACTGAGCACTGAGTTCTCTGGTGGCCTCTTGGAGCCTGTCTCGGTACGTCTGCATGGTGCTCGCGAACATGCCGAGCGAGTTCTGCGGAAGCAGCCGAACACCAGCCTCGGGGAATGGCAGCGTGACCGTGCGCCAGTAGCCAGACGCTTCGGACCTGACGGCAGCCACGGCCCGGTAGGCGGGGTTCTTCGTGTCGAGGATGAGTTTCGAGGCCGTGAGCAGTTCCCGGTCGGCATGGAACGCTCTGGCGGCAGTCGTTCGCTGCTCTGGGGCCAAGGTCTTACGAACGCCCAGCCATGTGAAGGCGAGGCGAACGGCGGCCATGGTGGTGCGGAGCCTGGTGGCGGCGGAGCGTTCGAGTTGGCTGATCGGAGTGTTGTTGGGTTGGGTTGTGGTCCGGCGAGAACTGGTCTGGCCGGTTGTGGGTTCGGTGGTGGTTGCTGTGGACATCAGTTCTCCAAGATGATGGGAAAGAAAGGTGCAACGAGATGCCGAAGGGCCGAGAAAGCGGGATGCCGGAAGTTGGGGTGTGGCAGGGCTTCTTCGGCCCCGCGCACATCCTCGACCGTCTGGACTGCGAGCGGTCGGGCAACGTTGTCGAGTTCGGCTGCGGCTACGGGCTGTTCACCGTCGAGGCTGCGAAGCGATCCAGTGGCACCGTGTACGCACTGGATATCGACCCGGAGATGCTCGCGGCGACGACCAAGGCAGCCCGGAAAGCAGGTGTCACGAACGTCCAGCCGATGCAACGCGACTTCGTGATCGACGGGACCGGCCTACCCAGCGAGTCCTGCGACTACGCGATGGTCTTCAACCTGCTGCACATCGACGACCCGGTGGCACTTCTCCGCGAAGCGTTCCGTGTCCTGAAGTCCGGTGGCAGGTTGGGAATCATCCATTGGAACGTCGACCCCGCCACGCCGAGAGGCCCGTCGTTGGAGATACGGCCGACACCAGAACAGTGTCGCCGATGGGCTGAGGAAGCCGGGTTCTGCTTCGTGCGCGAGGAGCCGGGGATCGCGACGTGGCACTGGGGGCTACTGATGCAGCGGCCGTAGGTGTCGGGTCAGTTGCGTCTCATTCGGTCTTCGGTGGCAAGAGCAATGTGGCAAGCAGGACCGAATCCTCGCGGGCAGCCAAGGAGTGCGGCTCGGAAGCATTGAGATATAGCAAGTCGCCCGGCAGCAGTTCCGGTGACTTGCCGTGGCATGTGAACACGACTCGCCCCTCGATGCACTGGACGGTGATCTCCCCCGGGGCCTTGTGGGACGGAATCTCTTTGCCCTTCGGCAGTACCAAGCGGAGAACTTCAAGGGTCTGGGTCTTCACGAGTGCGGCCGATTTGGCACCGGACGCTGTGGTGGGAGCGGCAACAGCGATGACCTCTCCAGAAGTGGAATGCGGGAGCGACATATGAACCGTGCAAAGGACGCACGTCCTCGTGGGGTTCAGAACCAGTAGACGGGGTAGTGGCGGTGCGGGTTTCGGGAGAGGTTGTTCACGATGAGCGCGACAACCAGCAGGATTAGCGTGCCGAACAGCACCGGAAACAGCACATACCAGTAGCCCAGACCCCGGATGCCGTCACCGCCGATGACAGCGATCAGCGCCGTTGCCCCGCCCGGAGGGTGCATTGACCGCAGCAAGTGCATGAACAGCACACTTGATGACACCGCCAAGGCCGCGGCGAAGGCAGTACTGCCCGGCGAAGAGATGTTTGTCGCCACTGTGACGCCCACGAGTGCCGAAACGAGATTGCCAATGACGAGATTACGGGGCTGCGAGAACTCCGCCATGGGGGCGCCGTAGACCAGAACTGCTGCCGCTCCAAAGGAGCCGAGCAGGTAGGCACCGTCCAAGCCGAATACGCTGGCGATCAGAGGTGCGCAAGACCCGATTGCATAGATACCGATCAGAGAGCCAAGCCATGACCAGAGAATCGCGGGCATCGGCTTTCGGGGAGGGCAAGCGTCCTTGGCTCTCATGCGGCCCAGAAAAGTCTTCATCAACAGCCTCCCGAGGCAGGCGGCGACGCAACTCCCGCCGCCCGCCTCAACGAATACCCTACGCGACCAACTGATAATGTCGCGTGATGAGATCGTTCTGAATCCAGAGCAGTTTGCCGAAAGCGAGGAGCAGCCGTGACTCTGTTTGGCGATCCAAGCCGAACGAAAGGATGGTCTGCGTCACCGCGGTCGCCACGAAGCCCAGCAGGGCATTCATTTGCACGAGCGGCACGTCCAGTTCCGCACTACCTGCCTCCGGTGTGTGAATCTTTCCGACCATGTCGAGGTAATTGACCATCGTGGAGTCGTACTCACCCGTGACGAGTCGCGTCAGATATCGGCCAAGATGCTGCTTCCGGAACGCGATCATGGGGTGTTCGAGCGTGAGCGCGTCCAAGCCCTCAGGGGTTGGCCCGTCATAACCGCTCTGTCGTGGCACAAAGTGGCGTTTCGTCGCGTCATAGGAGAAGAGTTTGTCGTACACGGCGTCCACCAAGGCTGGCACCAGCGGTCCGAGGTGTGGGGCCGCTGAATGAATCGCGTCGATGTCGTCCTTACCAAACCCAATGAAGTCCGCGAGGTAGCCGAACCTGTAGCCGGTGTCGGTCTCCAGCCGCGTCTCGTCGATGTGGGCAATCGTCATGGTTTCCGCCTTTCATGACAGGGGGGCAGCCGTCCGCTTTTGAGGTCGTCGGGCGGCCAATCTCACCGAGCCGTAAACGGATGTTGACGTCCGATTACGTTGCGGAGCATACTGACCTTAGAAGTGGACGTCAATGTCCGCTTGGTGCTACGATCTCGACGTCATCCCGCGAACGTTTCGCTTTTGGGGTGGAAGGAGGCTTCGTGCTTTCCCAGACCGTCGAGTACGCCCTTCGCGCTGCCACCTACCTAGCCGCGACGCCTGAACAGTCACGGACGGTCGATCAGATCGCAGACGCCACTCGTGTTCCCGTGGCGTATCTGTCTAAGGTCCTGCAGCAACTGGTTCGCGAGAAGATCGTGGTCAGCCGTCGCGGAACCGGCGGCGGCTTCACGCTTGCCCGCCCGCCCCACAAACTCCGAATCCTCGAAATCGTACAGGCCGTCGATCCGATTGAGCGGATCACGACCTGCCCTCTCGGGTTGGCGGCTCACGGGAAACGGCTCTGCCCGCTTCACCGACGGCTCGACAACGCATTGGCCGAGATGGAGAAGGCGTTTGCCGCATCGACTCTCGCGGAGATTCTGGCCGAGCCGACGAAGAGTGTGCCGCTATGCAATTTCCCGGCTGCAGCGACGTGCGGGTGAGGTAAGCGGTGTTAGGGGGAAGCGGTCAATTCACCCCCGGCTCCCGCACCACCCGCCTGACTCGCCCGCCGCTGCCACCCTCCGACCTTGAATACACGCCCGCCCGATCCGCCGACAGGCACCTTCCGGAGGCCCACTGGCGTAACCCCTCGATCTTGTCGCCCGCGGTCACAGCCACGGGGACGACGTTCTGCGCAGCCTGAACGAGCGGCACGTCCAGAAGACTCGCGAGGCGGCAGCAGGACTTGATCTCGGCCCCGGTCCAGTTGGCGTCGTCTGGCCGAGAGCAGTTCGCGGTCAGCATGGAACGCTCGGGCTGCTGTCGTGCGCTGTTCAGGGGCGAGGGTCTTTCGGACGCCCAGCCATGTGAACGAGAGCCTGACAGCGGCCATCGTTGCGCGGAGCCTGTTTGCGGCGGAGCGTTCGAGTTGAGTTGTTGGGGTGTTGGTGGGTTGGGTTGTGGTCCGGCGCGCGGTTTGCTGGCCGGTTGTGGGTTCGGTGGTGGTTGCTGTGGACATCGGTACGTGCGATCTCCTTGAAGGTTGGATGGAAGGCCCAGCCGCCAAGACTGCTGACAGACTGGTGGCGGCTCGGGCTGGAAAAACCCTCTGGCTGATGACGGTTTTGAAGGCCGTACGCGGGCGATCAGCCACTGGGACGGGCGTGGACCGCCTGACACGAAGGGCTGGAATCAGGGGGCGAAAATCACTTGACGGGAGTGCGGGCTTCTATCGGACAGAGAGATGGGGCCGCGAGGGGTACCCCATAGGTAGATAGAAGAAGAGAAGAAAGAGATATAGAAGAGAATGTACCGGTTCAGCACTGGTGCCGATGTAGGTCGGCGTGGGTGCTGAACTAGGTCGGTATGGGTACTGATGTCGAGGCGAGGCGATCAATTCAGTCCCGGCTCCCGCACCACCCGCCTGACCCGACCGCCACTAGCACCCTCCAACCGCGAATACACCCCCGCCCGATCCGCCGACAAACATCGTCCCGAGGCCCACTGCCGCAACCCCTCGATCTTGTCGCCCGCAGTGACAGCCACGGGTACGACGTTCTGCGATGCCTGAACGAGCGGAACGTCCAAGAGCGACGCCAGCCTGCAGCACGACTTGATCTCGGCGCCGGTCCAGTTGGTGTCGTCCGGCCGGGCCTGCTTCGTGTCCAGTCCATAGTGCCGCGTGTAGATGGCCCAGATCGCGTCCTTCTGTTCGCGCCCCGGCAAGTCCACGAAGAACACGCCGTCGAACCTCTCGGCGCGTGCGAACTCCGGCGGCAACTTCGAGGCGTCGTTGCAGGTGCCGACGAAGAAGACGTCCGAGTCGTGGTCGTTCAGCCACGTGAGGAGCGAGCCGAACACGCGGGCCGTCACGCCTGAATCTGTCTGACCCGATGACGTAGCCCCGGCCAGTGCCTTCTCGATCTCGTCGGCGAACAGCACGCACGGGGCCATCGCATCGGCCAACTTCAGGGCCGCGCGGACGTTGCTCTCCGACTGGCCCACGAGACTTCCCAACAGGGCGCCGACATCGAGGACGACCGTGGGCCTGCCGGTTTCGTTGCCCAGAGCCTTCGCGAACTGGGACTTGCCGCAGCCGGGAGGAGAGAGCAGAAGGACGCCGCGGGGACGGTTGCTGACGGCGCCTTCGCTCTGCCGCCTCATGGCCCGGAGACAGAAGGCTTTCAGGTTCTCCAAGCCACCGAGTTGGTCGAACGACTCCTCGCCCCTGTGTAGGGAAACCAGTCCGCTCTTTTTTAGCTGCTGGCTCTTGAGTTCCCACAGCGTCTCGGGCTCCAGCTTGCCGTGCCGGACGAGGGCAAGACTGAAGGCGTTCTCGGCCTCGCTCGCGGTGAGCCCTGCGGCGGCTTCGATGACGCGGGCCAGCTCGTCGCCTTCGGGAAGCTCGCCGTCCTGGGTGGCGACTCCGCGGGCGATCTCTTCGAGTTGCGCACGCCCGGGCAGCTCGTGATCGACGACGGTGAAGAGCTTGTCCAGTTCCGCGGGGATCTGGACGACCGGCGCCAGCACGACGACGAAGCACCGGTTGTTCTTGCCAGCGTGGACCTGCCGCGCGAGGGCTTGGATGATCTCCGTGGCGCCGAGAAAACGGTGCAACGACTCGAAGACCACGAGCGTTGTGCCGGACCCGTTGGCGACCTGCGGCAGTGACCGGATGACGGCGAGCGGGTCCTGGGCGTCGGTGACCCCGGGAATCTGGATCGGCTCCAGCGGGAACGCCATGCCGCGGTCGCAGTCCCAGACGCCGAGCCGCCAGCCCTCGGTGCGGCACAGGCTGGTCAGGTCGCGGGTGGCTTCGGTGGGCTCGTTCGTCTGGACCCACAGGCCGGTGAAGCAGGCCGAGACGAGTTCGCGGAGGCGCGTGGCGAGCGCGGCACCAGACGTGGTCGGAGCGGCCTGGGTTGTCGTGGTTTTCCTGGGTCGGGGCATAGTGTCTCCTTGGAAGGGGTGAGCGGTCAGCGGCACCGGCTCTACTCGGCCAGTGCGTGACCGCGGCCGGCCATCCAACTCTCGGGGTGAATGCGGCCAAGCCAGTCGTGAACCGTAGGAATCCGGCCAAGGTCTTCGAGGACGTGCTGCTCGCCGACGAACCGCACGGGAAGCACCCTGCCGGTCGAGAGCGCGATCGTGGAGCCGAAGAAGGCCTCCAGCATGAAGATGCCCTCCGAGTGATGGCGGAGAGCGCGATGCCGGAAGTCGGCCATATGGGCCTTGCTGCCGTCGAGCCACTCATGCAGCCGGAGGTATTCGTCAGGCTCACCGCCATACTTCTTGGCCGAGCTGACGGCGTGGTGGTAGGGGTGCGCCATTACAGGTCGAACTCCCGCGTGCTGTCGTGGTGCTCCGTGTAGTTCTCCTGATGTTGGATCGTGACCTTGGCAGTCTGGGTGTCGATCGTGAGCGTGCCTTGGCCGCCGTCGTTGATTTCGAACCCGGAAGGTAGGAACTCGTACACGCAGTTCTCCAGTTGCTCGATGATCTCTGGCGGTAGGCTCGCTCGGTCGATACGCTGGCCGGCTGCGTCACGGAATTGCAGGCCGTCGATCGCTCCGGAATCGCCGTAGCCGCTATAGGCTGCCTCGATGCTGGCGACCCGGTGCTGCACGACCCGGGGGATGATCTTGCTGCGCAGCTGTTTCTTGGCGTCGTCCATGCGGGCCTGCTCGGTCTGGTGGAAGTGTGCGAGGAGCAGCCGCACGTTCTCGCTCATCTGCTCGTCGCCGGGGTCTGTCTCTGCGGTCATGTGGTTGGTTCTCGGGGTGCTAGTTGCCCTGCCGGATCTGCTCGCCGTACTGGGCTCGCGCGTAGAACTCAGGCAGCAGGCTCTCGTTGCCCGCGACGCCCAGCGCACGCTCTAGATCCCGGGTGGCGTCCCTACACGAGCCACCGGTGAAGCCCGTGGTCTTGATGGTCGTGGCACCCTCCGGGCTGACGGTGATCTCGATGGTCTTGGCGATGGGGATGTTGGTCATGCCACACCTCCGACCTTCACGGTGACGCGGATCGAGCCGTCCTGGAGCCGGGTCTCGCTGACGGAATGGCCCTTCTTGCGGGCTTCGACCTTGGCTTTTTCCACCGCGTAGCCTTGGAGGAACGAGTTCAGGTGCTTCTGCTCGCCCCAGTGGCCGTTGTAGTTGTCGTATTGGAGGGCGCCGGTTTGGGTGTTGCAGACGACCGGGTACGACCAGCCGGGCAGCTCGACACACAGGCCCGTCGCAGCAGCCGAGAAGAGCCTCACTGTCTTGTGCTCGGGCGTTGGGAGTTGGAGGCGGGTGCAGGCGGCCCGTACGGCCGCCTCGTCACGCACCTCGGTCTTGATCTCGACGATGTGGGACATGGTTAGAGGTGCATCTCCTGTTCTTCGAGGGTGGTGTCTGTGGGTGCGTATTCCAGGCCGCGTGCGTGACCGCCATCGCCCGCCGTGAGGCCTTCGTGGTGCTGGCGGCTTACGAGCATGCCAGTCCCCGTGCCCGCGATCTCTTCGACGAGCACGGTGGCGAGGTCGGCGTCGTGATCAGCCGCGCGGGTCAGCATCCAGGTGGCCGCGCAGCCCAAGGCCAGCACAGCCACGGCGATGAGCACCGGCCCGGCAGCTTGGAGGGCCGCAGCCCACGCCGAGTCTCTGGCCGCCATTTCGCCAAGAGTCTGCAGGTGCCCGGCCAACTGGGTGCGCTCGTTCGAGAGCGCCTCCACGGCCGCCAAGAGCTGTCCCTGCTGGCTGGCTTGGGTCTGGGCCGCCTCCGTGGCGATCTGGGCGGCGCGTTGCAGCGCCTGGTTCGCGGCTTCGATCTTCGGGTCGGGCCCCCAGCTGAACCACCCGGCCTTGGCAGGAGTGGCCAGGCAGCCGGAGATGGCCCCTGCGATGGCTGTTATGAGCCAGACAGGCGAAAAGAGCCACAAGGCGGCCTTCACGAGCGACCAGCCGGATAGGAAGAAGAACTTCACGAGCCAGGCGATCGGGCCGAGGAACAACGTGAGGATGGTGGTTGGCGTCATGAGCGTCTCCGTGTGGGCGGGGTGTGATGGGAATAGCCCGCTTCCTGCCGCAGCTTGTCGAGCAGTCGGGTCACAAGATCTTGAAGAGCCCGGCGAACACGGTTTTCGCGGGCCAGCGCTACAGCTAGGCCAGTCGCCAGCAGCGCGCACAGAAGGGTCGGGGTCGTCACGGGTAGGGGATCTCCGGGGAATCTGAGAAAACGGGAACCGGGCCGCATCGCCAGCCGGTCAGTTGCGACAGGCGAGTTCGGCCAGATCAATGGCGAGCCACCTGTCGCTCGCGAAGTCGTAGAACTCAACTTCACGGAACATCGCAGTCGGGACGGGCGTGGGACTGAACCGCCACGTGTCCGGGTCGCTGCCGAGTTGGAGGCCGGCGAGAAGAAGCCCGACACAGACGCTGGGCTTCGTGCCGGCGATCAGGGGAAGTTGTGGGAAGATGTACGGAGCACAGGTGCCGGGGACTGTGATCCGAACCAGACCACCCTGCGCCTGCGCCGTCGCGATCTGGCCCTGCATGCCCGGAATCGGGACTTTCGTGGCTGTCGGCTCCCACCGGTCTTGGGTGCTGAACCATGCAACGGGCCTTTCGTGCGGCTCGATCTTGGCGGCCGTGGGCTTGATCGCGCCCGTGTTGATGATTGAGCGGAGCTTCAGGCCGGTCGTGTAGTGGTAGATGTTCTCGGGCGGATCGGGGCCGCCAGGTATGTGCTCCGGACTGGGAATCGGAATGAGGGTGACGTGGATTTGCATGCGGAGGTTCCTTGTGGGCGCGTCGATATCGCACCGGGGTGGGCACAGGACGGCGCCGCAGGTGAGAGATCGGCGGCTATCGGAGGGCGAGCGCAGTCGCCCGATGGCGATTTTTGCGCTCACTGAATATGCCCGAAAAACAGCTGAGATTTAGACGACCTACCCCCGCAACCACACCTTCGAGTAGCCGCTGGCGGGCTGGAACATCATCTGCTGCATGGTGTCCTCGGTCGTGACCGCGCTTGTGCAGATCTTCTTGCGGACTTCGGCGAGTGTGCGTGGAGGGGCCTTGAGCCGCCTGGTCAGGCATTTGGCCCGGTGGTGGGAATCGCAATACCACTCCTGCCCCTCTTCGTCCTCCCATCGCTCGGGACCGTTGTGCTTCTCCAGATCGCGATGGCCGCGAAAGTGGTTGGTCTGTAGGAGGGTTTCGCCCTTGATGCCGCGCCGTCGGAAGTCGCTACCGAGGCCCGTGATGACCGTGTGTTGTGTGGGCTTCGTGCCGATCACGTGCGCGAAAAAGCTCGTCATGGTCTGGTACTCCTGCAAGCCGGTCACAACATCGCGGTACGCCCCCATCTGGTCGCAGACGTGCCGAAGCCGTTGGAGCACTGGCCACTGGAAATACCCCGTCGTCGCACCGTCCATGGGCGCTTGGTTGATAGTCACGGCCCACCGCCCGGGACAGAAAGCCGAGACCACGCCCACGCAGCCCACCACGCCGACGCTCGTGTAGGTGTCCCGGCCACGATAAAACCTGACGAGCCGCGAGTGTCTGCCGGTGCTGCGCGGCCAGACCCAGTCCATGTTGCGGACGAGTGTTGGCTTGCCGTCGATGTTGCACGAGTAGCTCGAGCAGCCGAGCCCGTAGATCCCGGCCATCTGGCAACCGTCGTACATGAGGTTGCCGAGGACGACGTGGCTCAGTGGTTGGTCGGCGTGCTTGGCGATGGACCGAATCTCAGCGACGTACTCCTTGCCGAAGCAGGCCGCGATCATATCGACGAGCCGACCGCCGAGGATCGCCAGACCTTTGCCGGCCGCGATCACGACGGGCTGTATGTACGTGGGGAACTGGTCAGCCCGCTCGACGCACAGCTCCACGCAGTCGTCGAGGAGCCGGCCAATGTTCTTGGCCTCTTTCTGGGCGAAGTACTTCCAACGAGATTCCGGCGGCGCTTCTAGATCGATGTCGTAGGTCGGAAGATGGGTGTCTTCGTAGGGGGTGAGTTTCATGGTTTGGTCTCAATGAGGTCGTAGGATCAAGAAACATGAACAGTGGGGGGCCTCGGCAGAGCGAGAATCTTGGACTTTTGAGCCGCCCGCGAGCCCACGGCCGCCGCAGGGCCGCCGGCCGAGCTTTCACCCGGCCGGCGGCTGTCTGCTGCCGTTAGGCGGCGACACGGGAGTTCACCCGCGCAGGATCGACCTCACGTGCTCGCGGAACATGTCCTTGAGTCGGTCGGTCAATTCCTCGGCGACGCTCTCGTTGACAGCGTTCTGCTGTTCAGGCGAGAGCTTATTGAACTCATCAATCACCACCGCATCGGCGATCTCGTCGAGGTCGATGCCCAAGTCGGCTGGGTCTTGCCCAACCACCCGAGCAACGGATTTCTCGACTAACTCCCTGATCGCATCGTCGCTATCGCGGGGGAACAGGGGGGCGATCGCTTCATCAATTGCATCCGACGCAAACTTCGACTTACGCATTGCAAAAAACTCCGGTATGGGAAAGGTAGCGCCCGAGAGACAGTCCCCCGGGCTCACGAACCCCATGCCAAGCCTTGCCGTGCCAAGCCTTGCCGTGCCTTGTCGTGTTGCCGCCAAAGCGGCAACAC
>JBJTDZ010000073.1:0-6306 GCA_046092585.1 Pirellulales bacterium
GGCTGATCCGGCCATGGATGGCGGATCAGCCGTGAAATGGAGCGGAGGAGGATCGAACTCCCAACCTCGGCATTGCGAACGCCGCGCTCTCCCAGTTGAGCTACCGCCCCGGGCGGGGAATCGACCGGACGGCCGTTTTCCCGCGGGAAATAGTGATCGTACGGCACGCCCCGGGGGCTGTCCAGCGCTACAATACGGCATCGTTTCTCCCGCATCACGCGCCGCACCCTCCATGCACGTCCCGCCGATCGTCGTTCGCGGCGCCCGCGAGCACAACCTCCGCGACGTCACGGTCGGCATCCCCCGCGGGCGGCTCGTCTGCCTGTCGGGCGTGAGCGGGTCGGGCAAGTCGAGCCTGGCCTTCGACACGCTCTACGCCGAGGGGCAGCGGCGGTATGTGGAAAGCCTGTCCACGTTCGCCCGGCAGTTCCTCGGCCAGTTGCCCCGGCCCGACGTGGATGCCGTGACGGGCCTGTCGCCATCGATCTCGATCGCGCAGAAGTCGGCCGGCACCAACCCGCGTTCGACCGTCGCCACGATGACGGAGATCCACGATTTCCTGCGCGTGCTCTACGCCCGCGTGGGCACGGCGCACTGCCCCGAGTGCGACGCGGTGCTCGAGGCCCAGCCCCGCGACCAGATCGTGGAGCGGATCATCGCGGCCCGCGAGGGCAAGCGGGTGATGCTGCTCGCCCCGCTCGTCCGCGACGCCAAGGGCGAACACCGGGATCTGTTCACCGACCTCGTCCGCCAGGGCTTCACCCGGGCCCGCGTCGACGGCCGCGTGTGCCGTGTCGAGGATCCGCCCGCTCTCGAGAAGCAACTCAAGCACACGATCGACGTCGTCGTCGACCGGCTGGTGCCCGGCGAGGCCACCCGCAGCCGGATTGCCGAGGCGATCGAGCTCGCGCTCAAAACGAGCGGCGGCCAGGTGATCGTGGCGACGGAACCCGACGATGCCGGCGGACCGGCCACGGGTGATCTGGTGCTCTCGAGCAAGTATGCCTGCACCGCGTGCGGCGTGAGCTATTCGACGCCCGAGCCGCAGCTCTTCAGCTTCAACAGCCCGCAGGGAGCCTGCCCGACCTGCGACGGTCTCGGCGACATCTACGGCATCGATCCCGTGAAGCTCGTGACCGATCCCGACAAGACGCTCCGCAAGGGGGCGGTCGGGGTGCTCGGCACGTTTCGCGACATGCCGCGCTGGCTCAGGCGGCTCCTGAACGGCGTGGCCGCCCACGTCGAGGCGAGAAAAAAACTCGCCCCCGGCACGCTCCTCGACACGCCCTGGAAAAACCTCGCTCCGGCACAGAAGAAGCTCTGGCTGAACGGCACCGGTCTCGAAGAAATCAAACTCTCCTGGAAGCGGGGCCGGGCCGAGCGGGGGGCGAAGACGAAGTTCGAGGGCCTCTGCGGGCTCCTCGCCAACCGCTGGCGGACGGCGAAGAGCGGGATCATCCGCCGGATGCTCGAGAAGCTGATGAGCGTGACGCCCTGCCACGACTGCCGCGGCCGGCGGCTTTCGCCGCAGGCCCGGGCCGTGCGAATCACGACGGCGTCGAAGGCCTGGCTCCTTGCGGCGAAGAAGGATCCCGACGGCCATCCGGCCGATCTGTCGCTCGACGCCCTCTGCGCCCAGCCGATCGCCGATGCGCGGGAGTTTCTCTCGTCGCTCGCGCTCGACGGCACCCAGAAGCTCATCGCCACCGAGCTGATGAAGGAGATCTCCGGCCGGCTTTCGTTCCTCGACCAGGTCGGCCTCGGGTACCTGGCGCTCGACCGCAAGGCCCCGACGCTCTCGGGCGGCGAGAGCCAGCGGATCCGGCTCGCGGCCCAGATCGGCTCGGGGCTCTCTGGTGTGCTCTACGTGCTCGACGAGCCGTCGATCGGCCTGCACCCGCGCGACAACGTGAAGCTCCTCGGAGCCCTCGAGGCCCTCCGCGACAAAGGCAACACCGTCGTGGTGGTGGAGCACGACGAGGACACGATCCGCGCCGCCGACTGGGTGGTCGACTTCGGCCCCGGGCCCGGCAAGCGAGGCGGCGAGGTGGTGGCGGCAGGCACGCCCGACGAGGTGGCCCGTAGCGAACGAAGCGTCACCGGGGCGTTCCTCGCGGGCCGGGACGCGATCCACCTGCCCGAGAAGCGGCGCGTGCCCGGGAAGAATCGTCTCCGGCTCGAGGGTGTGCGGCACAACAACCTCACGGGCATCGACGTCGAGATTCCCCTGGGACTGTTCGTCTGCGTGACGGGCGTGTCGGGGAGCGGCAAGAGTTCGCTCGTGGGCGACGTGCTCGAGCCGGAACTCCGCCGGCGGCTCGGCAGCGAGGTGGCGACGCCCGGCGAGTTCGACGCGATCCACGGCGCCGAGCAGCTCGACAAGGTGATCGTGATCGATCAATCGCCGATCGGCCGCACGCCGCGAAGCAATCCGGCCACCTACGTGAAGGTGTGGGACGACATCCGCACCCTCTTCACGATGCTGCCCGAGGCGAAAAAGCGGGGCTGGAAGGCGGGCCGGTTCAGTTTCAACGTGTCGGGCGGCCGGTGCGAGGCGTGCGAGGGCAACGGCTCCGTGCGGCTCGACATGGATTTCCTGGCCGACGTGTGGGTGACCTGCGAAGTCTGCGGCGGCACGCGGTTCTCCAGGGACACGCTCGAGGTCCGCTGGAAGGGCAAGAGCGTCGCAGACCTGCTCACGATGGAAGTCGGCGAGGCACTCGACCTCTTTCAAGACGCTCCCGACATCGCCCGCAAGCTCCAGACGCTCTGCGACGTGGGGCTCGACTACCTCCACCTCGGCCAGCCGTCGCCGACACTCTCCGGCGGCGAGGCCCAGCGGGTGAAGCTGTCTCGCGAACTCGCCAAGCGGTCCACCGGCAAGACGCTCTACGTGCTCGACGAGCCGACGACCGGCCTGCACATGGCCGACGTGCGGCAGTTGCTCACGGTGCTGGAGCGGCTCGTCGACGCGGGCAACACGGTGCTCGTGGTGGAGCACAACCTCGACGTCGTGAAGCGGGCCGACTGGGTGATCGACCTCGGACCCGAGGGCGGCGGCGGCGGCGGGCGGATCGTGGCCGAGGGGCCACCCGAGAAGGTCGCGAAGGTGAAGGGCTCGCACACCGGCGTGGCGCTCGCGCCAATGCTCGCGACCGCCAAAGCCGGAAAGCCTGCGCCGAAAAAAGCGGCCGTCCGCCGCAGGAAGGTCGATGACCCGGTCGCGGCCGTGGCGGCGATGCTGGCCACGGTCGAGAAGACCTCCCGCGATCCGGGCCCTCCGGCGATCACCGTCCGCGGTGCCGCCCTTCACAACCTCAAGCAGGTCGACGCCGACATTCCCCGCGGGCAGCTCACGGTCTGCTGCGGGCCGAGCGGCTCGGGCAAGACGTCGCTCGCCTTCGACACGCTCTACGCCGAGGGGCAGCGCCGCTACGTGGAGAGCCTGTCGCCCTATGCCCGGCAGTTCGTCGGGCAGGTGCCGAAGCCGATCTTCGAAAAGATCGAGGGCCTGTCACCGGCGGTGGCGATCGAGCAGCGAAGCACGGGAAGCACGCCCCGATCCACGGTCGGCACGCTCACGGAGATGTACGACCACTTCCGCGTGCTCGCCGCGCGGCTCGGGAGGATGCACTGCCCTGACTGCAGCACGCAGGTAGGGGCGCAGAGTGTCGATCAGACGGTCGAAAAAATCCTCTCGCATCCGGTCGGCACGAAGCTCCTGATTCTCGCGCCGATCGAACTCAAGGTCGGGCAGTCGCCGGAGTCGCTGTTCGCGGCGCTGCAGGCGGCGGGCCACGTGCGGATCCGGATCGACGGCCGCACGGTGCGGCTCGACGAGAAGCCCGCGCTCGACCGCAAGCGGAAGAGCCGGCTCGAGATCGTGATCGACCGCGTGACGGCCGACCCGGGCGGTCGCAGCCGGCTGGCCCAGAGCGTGGAGGCGGCGTTCGCCGCGGGCGGCGGCACCATGCTCGTGGCCCGGGCGATCGATGGCCACGACGGCACGCCGCTCGACGAGCCCGACTGGCCGGTGGAGGTGTTGAGCCGCCGGCTCGCCTGCCCCGACTGCGGCCGGGGCTTCAAGCCTCTCGAGCCGCGGCAGTTCTCGTTCAATAGCCCGATCGGCTGGTGCCCGAGCTGCGACGGCCTCGGCACGCGCACGGGCATCGACCGCTCGGCGCTGGTCCGGGATCCATCCCTCACGCTCGCCGAGGGGGCCCTCGACCTCTGGCCGACGCTCGACGGGCCCCAGGGCGGACGGCTCGGCCGGGCGATGCTCGAGGCCCTGTGCAGGGCCACGGGGCTGCCGCTCGACGTGCCGCTCGCCGATCTCTCCGGCGTGCAGCAGCGGGTGCTGTTCGAGGGCACCGGCGATCGCTGGATCAATGTTCCGCGACCGCCCGTGGAAGCCCCGGGCCGTCCGGCCCGGGCACGTGCGGTCCACGACGCGACTCCGTCTTCCGCGCGCCCCCTCCAGGAAGCCCAGGGCCGTAAGGCCCGGGGATCGGCCTCCCACGAAGCATCGACGCCGTGGTTCTCCTTCCAGTTCAAGGGCCTCGAAAACGCCTGCGAGGAGGCGGCCCGGCTGGTGGTCGGCCTGCGGAGCAAGGTCGATGCCGTGATGGACGAGGTGCCGTGCAGCGAGTGCGGCGGGAGCCGGCTGGCCGACGTGGCAAGCGCGGTCACGCTCTGGGGCCGCACGCTCGACGTGTGGGGGCGGATGCCGCTCGGGCGGCTCCAGCAGGAGTTGGCCACCGTGAAGCTCGACGATGCCGATCGCAGGATCGCGGGCGACCTCCTCCGCGAACTCACCGCCCGGGTCTCCTTTCTCGTCGACGTGGGCCTCGACTACCTCGACATGGCCCGGCCGGCCGGCAGCCTCTCCGGGGGCGAACTGCAGCGGATCCGGCTGGCGGCCCAGGTGGGCAGCGGCCTCACCGGCGTGCTCTACGTGCTCGACGAGCCGACGATCGGCCTGCATCCCCGCGACACGCACCGGCTGATCACGGCGCTCGGCAAGCTCCGCGACCTCGGCAACACGGTGGTGGTGGTGGAGCACGACCGGGATGTCGTGGCCACGGCCGACCATGCCCTCGACTTCGGCCCGGGGAGCGGCCGCGAAGGGGGCCGGATCGTGGCCCAGGCCACGCCGAAGAAACTCCAAACCCTGCGCGAGAGCGTCACGGGCCCCTATCTCTCGAAGCGCAGGGCATGCGACGCGGTGCTCGCGCGGAAGGCGGAGCGCGGCCGCCGCGAGGCGACGGGCTGGCTGGAGCTGCGAGGCGTCCGCCATCGCACGCTCAAGGGCATCGACGCGCGGTTCCCCCTGGGCGTGCTCACGGCGGTGACCGGCCCGAGCGGCAGCGGCAAGACCTCGCTCGTGCTGGAGGTGCTCTGGCGGGCCCTCGCCCGGCGGCTGCACGCGGCCCGCGAGCAGCCGGGCCAGTTCGAGGCGATCAAGGGGCTCGACCAGGTCGACAAGGTGATCCTCGTCGACCAGGAGGCGATCGGCTCGACACCGGGCTCGACGCCGGCGACGTACACGGGCGTCTTCGACCACATCCGCCAGCTCTTCGCGAAGGTGCCCGAGTCCCGCACGCGGGGCTTCACCCCGCGGACTTTCTCCTTCAACGTGGCGGGCGGCCGCTGCGAAGCCTGCGAGGGGCTGGGGCAGCGCCGCGTGGAGATGCACTTCCTGCCCGACGTGTGGGTGGAGTGCGAGCACTGCCGGGGCCGGCGGTATTCGGCCGAAACACTTCACGCGAAGTGGCACGGCAGGAACATCGCGGATGTCCTGGAGATGAGCGTGGCCGACGCGGCCGCGTTCTTCGAGACGGTGCCACAGATCTCGCGGATCCTGCAGACGCTCGTCGACGTGGGCCTCGGCTACGTCACGCTCGGCCAGCCAGCGCCGCAGCTCTCGGGGGGCGAGGCCCAGCGGGTGAAGCTCTCGCGGGAACTGGCCAAGCCCGGCACGGGCAGCACGCTCTACATTCTCGACGAGCCGACCACCGGCTTGCACTTCGCCGACATCGAGAAGCTCCTGCACGTGCTCGAGCGGCTGGTGGACGCGGGCAACACGGTGCTGGTGGTGGAGCACAACCTCGAGGTGATCTCGGCAGCCGACTGGGTGCTCGACCTCGGCCCCGAGGCGGGCGCGGGCGGCGGCCGGATCGTGGCCGAGGGTCCGCCGGAAGACATCGTCATCCATGCCCGCCAGTGGCGGCGGCAGGACACCGCGAAGGCGTCCGCCGCGGAGCCCCTGCTCCGCAGCCACACCGGCGAGGCGCTCGACGCCTTCGG
>JBJTDZ010000074.1:0-38502 GCA_046092585.1 Pirellulales bacterium
GCTCAAACCGCACGGTATCTCCTCACCAAGATCTGCTGAAACACGCCGTGATCGAAGTTCTGCGAAGTTAGTGCAACATTCTTTCTGTAAATCGCCGGTGCGTGTCCGTCCGAGTCGAGCGTAGCGAGACGAGGGCGGACACGCCCCGGCGGCACGAGGTGAAGAGGTGGGTCAGCGAGGCTTTCTTGGAAGTACTTCAAATCCTCCAAGGAACCTGCGATGACCCACCAAGACGAATGTTCTGCGATCCGCGACCTCGTTGATCTGGCGATCGAGCATGGCCCCGACGCCATGGCCGCCGCCTTCGCCGCCCTCATGAACCATGCCATGCAGATCGAGCGGGAGCAGGTGCTCAAGGCCGAGTCTCATCAGCGAACCGCCGATCGTCAAGGCTACGCCAACGGCTTCAAGCCGAAGACGCTCAACACCCGCGTCGGTCCGGTCGACCTGCGGATCCCACAGACTCGTGGCTACCGCGACGAGACCGGGAGGCCCTTCTATCCGAAGGCGCTGGAGCGGGGCGTCCGCAGCGAGCGAGCGATGATCCTCGCCATGGCCGAGATGTATGTGCAGGGAGTGAGCACCAGGAAGGTCACGACCATCGTCGAGGAACTCTGCGGGCTCGAAGTTACCTCGACCCAGGTGAGCCGCGCCGCCGCCGAGCTCGACGAGCAGCTTGATGCCTGGCGGAACCGGCCGATCGGTGAGATCACCTCCCTCGTGCTCGACGCCCGCTACGAGAAAACCCGCCACGATGGTGCGATCCGGTCGTGCGCCCTGCTCACGGCGATCGGGATCGACACCGAAGGCAAGCGGAGCGTGCTCGGCTGCAGCGTGCAGCTCTCCGAGGCCGAGCCGCACTGGCGGAAGTTCCTCGAAAGCCTGCAGAAACGAGGCATGCACGGCGTGAAGCTCATCGTCAGCGACGATCATGCCGGGCTCCGGGCCGCCCGTCAGGCGGTCATGGCTGGGGTGCCTTGGCAGCGGTGCCAGTTCCACACGATCCGCAACGCCATGGCCCACGTGCCCAAGGTTGCCATGCGATCGGACGTCGCCCGCGACGTCCGACGCGTCTTCGATGCCGATGAGCCTGCCGAGGCCGAACGCCGCCTGAAGGACATCGTCGCCCGCTACCAGAAGACGGCTCCTCAACTGGCCGCCTGGCTCGAGCAAGCCGCCCCAGAGGCGATCACCGTCCTCATGATCCCACCTGCACACCGGCGGCGGCTGCGAACGACCAACGGCCTCGAACGGCTCAACAAGGAGATCAAACGACGCACACGCGTCGCCACGCTCTTCCCGAACGAGGCCTCACTCCTGCGGCTCGCATCCGCCGTCCTCTCCGAGATCAGCGACGACTGGGAAACCGAACGTGCCTACCTGAACATGGAAGCCAGATGACCCACCTCTGAAAACCCGGATTTACAGAAGGGGTGTTGCTTTATCAACGCGATCGAGGACATGCTGCATCCGGCCGCCCGGCTGGGAATCTCGGGCTACCTCTTCATCCCACGCGTCCACTTGGCCGAGTTCAAAATCGGCGAGCCAATGACCGGGTTGGATTTCCTGTACCAGGCGATATGAGGGTTTAGGAACAGGGTGCCTCACCACAGGCCGCGTGTGCGGCTTGAGCCGAGGCCTTGGCCGAGGCGAAAGCCGCACACGCGGCGGCGAACCCGGCCGGGGTCTGGTAACCCAACGAGCTGTGAGGCCGCTGGGTGTTGTACTCATCTCTCCAAGAGGCTGTGAGGGCCCGGGCATCCCGAACGCCCTCGAAGATCTCCATGGCCAAGAACTCATCGCGGAGCCGTCCGTGGAAGCTCTCGGCGTAGCCGTTCTCCCAAGGGCTGCCCGGCTCGATGTACAGCGTGCCAACACCGACCAGTTTGAGCCAGCGACGTAGGGTCTGAGCGATAAACTCGGGTCCGTTGTCGCTGCGGATGTGCCGGGGAACGCCGCGCATGGCGAACAGCTCGGCCAAGGTATTGATCACGTCCTCGCTTCTTATGCCGCGATCCACTTTCAGCGCCAGGCACTCGCGGGTGTACTCGTCCACAACCGACAGCCACTTCAGCTGGCTACCGCTCGTTGTCCGGTCGAACACGAAGTCCCAGCACCACACGTCATTCGGAGCCTCCGCCCGCCGTCGGTGACAGCCATTGACGCTCGAGCCTAGACGACGCTTTTTCCGCTTCTTTACAGGCACTTTCAGCCCCTCCCGCTGCCACAAACGAAACACGCGTGACAAGCCAACATGCCAGCCCTCGCTCCGAAGAAGCCATCCGATCCGGCGATACCCAAACCGAGGCTTTGCCCGTGACAGCTGAAGCATCCGCTTCACCAGCGGTGCTTCGTCCGTCCGGGGCTTGCCTTCAAAACGCTGACTACTCCGCGGCTGGCCAACCACCTTGCACGCCCTTCGCTCGGAAACGCGGAACTCCCGCTGGAGTTCCGCGACTGCCGCTCGCTTCCGGGAAGGGCTTACCAGTTTCCCTCCGAGAGATGCCGAAGCATCTGGTTGTCGAGGGAGAGATCCGCCACCAAGGTCTTCAGCCGCTTGTTCTCATCCTCAAGCTGCTTCAGCCTCTTGGCTTCCTCACACTTCATCCCGCCGTACTGGGCCCGCCAGCGATCGAACGTCGACTCACTGACCTCCAAAGCCTGCAGCACCGCCGCAAGATCCTTACCTGCGTTCAGCATCGCTTCCGCATCACGCAGCTTCGCAACGATCTCCTCCGGACGGTGCTTCTTCCGTCGTCTCGTCGTCATCGAAAGTCTCCTTGCCCTCAGGGCAATAGACCTTCATATCGCCTGGATCAGGATTTCCAAGGCAGGCCAATGCCCGCCGCTCACTCGATGCTGACTGCGCTCCGGCATCCATGCCTCCGCTGGTCAGCAACGCCGGCGACGGGGCACCGGCAGCCCCTCGCTGAGTCCAACACTCGATTGCAGGGCTGAACAGCGACATCAGAATCAACGCACAGGAGTGATCCATGAACAGCCGACGATTGCCGGCCTTGTCGCGTTCGGTGCCCACCGTCCGCAGCCGCGAGAGCAGCGGACGAATCTTCCGCAGGCACTTCAGTCCCTGCACGTCCTGGTCGCGGATCTCTCGCTTCGTCGGTCCGGACATGACGGGCACGGTATCGCCCGGCCGACCTGAGCGCAACTCGCCTCAGTCGGCGAGGGTTGCCTGGCTTCCGTCGCGCAAGTCCCATGCCGAACAGGATTGCCGGGGCTCCTCAGGCGCCGGCACACGACGACACGGCCCATGCGGGCCAGTACGGCGGAAGCGTCGCCTCGATGGCGAGCCGTTCGCCGGTATCGGGATCGGCGTAGGAAATCCGCCAGGCATGCAGGAGGATCGGCTGCTCCCGCCCGGCCTCGCTCGGTGGCGACAACGACCGGCCGCCGTAGAGCGTGTCACCCACGATCGGCAGACCCCGAGCCGCCCCCTGCAGCCGGAGCTGGTGCATGCGGCCGGTCTGCGGTTCGAGTCGCAGCAGCAGTTCGTCGCTCGTGGATCCCGACGCCGGCAGCCGCCACACCCGCGTCATCGCCTCGCGGCCCCCTGCCGCATCCGCGGTGACGATCCTGCTGCGGGCCTCGCCGACGACCTTTTCGACCATGTCGCACCACGTCGTACCAGCCCCGTCGGGCGGCGGCTCGGCCGCACCGCCGGCCACGATCGCCAGGTAGGTCTTCGTCACCTCGCGGCGTTCGAACTGCCGCGAGAGTTTGCGGGCGGCCCGGGGCGTGGCGGCCATCAGCAGCACGCCCGACACGGCCCTGTCGAGCCGATGCGGCACGCCGACGTAGCCCCGGGGATCACCGCCATGCAGCCGTGCGCGGAGCCAGGTCTCCACCGAGGGGATGCCCGGGGGGGCCTGGGTGGCGAGCCCCGGGGGCTTCCTGATGGCCACCACCCCTGAAGCCTCGGAGATCACGATCGGCTCGTTCATGCAGCATCCAGTCTAAAAGATTGACAGACCCCCCCGCCAGAGGTCATCATGCCCCCATGTCGATCAAAGTACTTGTCGTCGACGATCACGAGATCGTGCGGGAGGGCCTTGCGAGCCTGTTCAAGGATTCCGACGTGCGCGTCTGCGGCGAGGCCTCCACGGCCGACGAGGCCGTTCGCCTGGCCCGCAAGCACAAACCCGACGTCGCCCTCGTCGACGTCCTGCTCGAAGGACTCGACTGCTTCGACTCGCTTCAGCGGCTCCGGGCAGCGGCGAGCGACATGAAGGTGGTGATGCTCTCGGCCTTCGACAACCAGACCTATGTGGCCCGCGCCGTGTCGGCCGGCGCCCACGACTACCTGCTCAAGACCGCCACCCGTGCCGAGTTGCTCGCCGCGATCACGGGCGCCGCCACCGGCGCGCCGCCGTCGCGGGCGGGGCAGCTCAAGGGCGTGGTCCACGCCATGCGAAATCGCGGCTCGACGACGAACGCGGGTGTCAACCTCACGCCCCGTGAGTCGCAGGTGCTGCGGCTGATCGCCATGGGGCTCTCCAACCAGGAGATCGCCAACTCGCTGAAGATCAGCATCGAGACGGTGAAGGAGCACGTGCAGAACCTCCTCCGCAAGACTGCGCTCGGCGACCGCACGCAGGCGGCCTTATGGGCGTTGCGGCACGGGCTGGCGTAGGTCGACCGCGATCGTGGCCTCGGGCTGCGGCGCCCTCGGCGCGGATGTGCCAGATCCGGTGGCAGGATTCTTGCCCCGGCGTGATCTCCACTGTATCACACCGGGTTTTTCCAAGAGGGCGATAGGAGGGCGATGATGCACGAGGGCATGTCGGTGTTCCGAACGAGGCGACTCATGATGGCGCTCGTGAGCCTGCTGCTCGCAGCCGGCCCGGCGATGGCGGAGTCGCCGGCCCTGGCGCCGATCTTCAATGGCCGCGATCTCGCGGGATGGCGGGTGCCGGCCGGCACGTTCTGGCGTGTCGAAGATGGCGTGCTCGTCGGCGAGAACGACACGGCGATGAAGGGCTCGATGCTGTTTACCGACGCCACGTACGGCGATGTCGCCTTCGAGGCCGAGTGCCGGTTCACGGGCGAGATCGACAGCGGCATCATGCTCCGCAAGCCAGAACTCCAGGTGCAGATCGGCGTGTCGCGGAGCCTGAAGCGCGACATGACCTGCTCCTTCTACACGGGCTCCTACCCGGAGGAGGCTCGCGCGCCACGGGCGGCCGAACTCCTCGAGCCGGGCGACTGGAACCTCATCCGCGTCGAGGCGCGTGGCGACACCTTCGCCGTCTGGCTCAATGGAGAGCAGGTGTCACGGTACACCAACGCCAGGTATTCCGAGCCGGCGCCGATCGGCTTGCAGATCCATGGCGGCCTCCCGATGAAGGTCGAGTTCCGCAACATCCGCGCCGCATCGCTCTGAACCTGCCGCGGCACCTCGATCGGGTCACACGCGAGCCTCGTGCGGCCCCTTGCCCGTACAAGCCGTAGGCCGCTGTAGCCGAAGGCCGTGAGGCCTCGGGCCGGGCACCGCAGACGACCGAGCAGGGGCGTCGCACCGCGGACAAGAGAGAGTGCCCCGTCTTGGACTCGAACCAAGAACCCTCTGATTAAGAGTCAGATGCTCTGACCAATTGAGCTAACGGGGCCGCGATGCACTTTTCTACCGCCGCCACGCCGGGCCGACAAGGGTCGGCAGCGTGGGCCGCAGCGGACCGGGCAGGGGCCGCCACAGCCCGCGTTGCAGGGTTCTCGGCGGAGCGGCTACATTCCGCGCACCGCGGTCGGGATTTTCCGTCGCCGCGACGACGGCCCGCCGTTCGCAGGCCACATCTCACCGCACGCGTGGAGAACATCGATGGGCAGGTTTGACGGCATGAAGGGGCTCGTGCTCGGCGTGGCCAACGATCACTCGATCGCCTGGGCGATCGCCAGGATCATCATGGCCGAGGGCGGCCAGATCGGCTTCACCCACCTGCCCGACCGCCCCGACGACGAGCGCCAGCGGAACCGCCGCCGCGTGTCGCTCCTCACCGATCCCGAGCCCAACGCCAAGTTTCTCGTGCCGATGGACGTGTCGAGCGACGACCAGATCGCCACCGTCATGGATCGCGCGAAGCAGGAGTTCGGCACGATCGACTTCCTCCTCCACTCGATCGCCTTCGCGCCGCTGGAAGACCTCAAGGGCGAAACCACCAACTGCAGCCGCGAGGGCTTCCGGGTCGCCATGGAGACGAGCGCCTATTCGCTGCTCGCGGTGGGGCGGCTTTCGCGGAGCTTCCTTTCCAAGGATTCCTCGGTCCTCACGCTCACCTACTTCGGGGGCGAGAAGGTGGTGCCGGGCTACAACATCATGGGCGTCTGCAAGGCCACGCTTGACATGTGCATGCGGTACATGGCGTTCGACCTCGGCCCCGCGGGCGTTCGGGTCAACGCGGTGAGCGCGGGCCCCCTGCGGACACTCGCCGGCCGCGGTGCGGGCGTGGACGACATGCTCGGCCTCTACCAGCACATGTCGCCGATGGGTCGCAACATCACCCACGAGGAGGTGGGCAAGGCGGGCGCCTGGCTGCTCTCCCGTGACTCGCAGGGCATCTCCGGCGAAATCCTCCACGTCGACGCCGGCTACAACGTGATGGGCTCCCCGGGACGGCTGCTCGACCTGGTGCCCAAGCAGGCGGCGCAGGAGTGAGCCGGACGTGACCACGATCGCGGTTGCGGTGGTGCTGCGACACGGCGACGTGCTCGTGGGCCGCCGCGCCGCAGACGCGGTCGATGCGGCGGGGCTCGACGAGTTTCCCGGCGGAAAAGTCGCGGCCGGCGAAACGGCGGCGGTCGCGGCCGCGCGGGAGTGCCTGGAGGAATCGGGCATCGCCGTGCAGGTCGGGCCGTTACTCGACCGGGCGGCAGCCACGGCCGCGTCGGGGCCGCTCGAGATCCTCTTCTTCGCGGCCACCCCGCTCGACGACCGCGCCGAGCCGCTCGTGCCCTTCGCCTGGGTGCCGACCGCGGAATTGCCCGGGCTTCGCTTTCCCGCGGCCAACGCCGGCGTGGTGGCGAGGCTCCTTCAGGGAGGGTCGTAGCCGCCCGGATGCCAGGGATGACAGCGGCAGATCCGCGCGAGCCCCTTCGCGCTGCCCCGAACCGCGCCGTAGTGCTCGACCGCCTGGCGAAAGTAGCTGCTGCACGTCGGCTGGAAGCGGCAGTGCCGCCCGAGGAGCGGGCTGAGCGTGAGTTTGTAGAGCACCACGCCGGCGACGAGCACCGCCGACGCCGCCCGGTCGAGCAGGCGGCACACGCCCCGGAGACCTTTGTGCAGGGACAGGCTCATCACCGCCTCCGTCCGGGCTTCCGCGGTTCGGCCCGCGGCCGGGGCAGCGCGTCGGCGTAGCCGCGCCGCTGCGTGACCCGGGCGGCGAGCATCACGATCGCCGCCTCGACCTCCGTCGCGCCGGCCGCGCCGGCGGGCGGCATGCCAGACCGCACCACGAGGACGTAGTCGTTGCCACCCGGCAGCCGAGGCCGCACCGCGCGAAAGGCCTCCCGCAGCCGCCGCTTCCAGCGGTTGCGCACCACCGCGGAGCCGATCCGCCGCGAGACCGAGAGGCCGAGGCGGACGCCGTCGAGGTTCGCACGGTTGGCTGCCGCGTAGAGCACCAGCGGCCCGGCCGACGCGCTCTGCCGCGTGTCGTAGACGCGGGCAAAATCGCCGGGCCGCAGGAGCCGCATCCGCCGCGGAAACCCTCCCGGTCGCGGCACGGCATCGCGTCGCTCCGTCACCACTTCAGCAGCGCCCGCGGGCTGGCCGAGCCGGCATCGGCCGCCTTCGCCGCGGCGAGCACCGCGTCGAGCGACGCGGCCTCGGGCAGCACGATCTGCACCTCGGCGATGAGATCCCCCCTGGATCCGTTGGCATGCCGCACACCCATCCCGCCGGCACGGAGTTTCCGGCCGCCGCTGGTGCGCGGCGGAACCTTCAGCGCAATCGTGCCCCAGGGCGTGGGCACGTCGACCTTCGCCCCTTCGATCGCCTCCGCCAGCGTGATCGGGAGCGTGACGTCCAGCGTGTCGCCGTCGCGGCGAAACATGGCGTGAGGCTCGATCGACACCTCCAGCAGCAGGTCGCCCGCCGGACCACCGCCGGTGCCGGGCATCCCCTGGCCGCGAAGTCGCATCCGGGCGCCGTCGGGAAGCCCCTGCGGGATCGTCACGCTGATCGTTTCCGCGGTGCCGCCGCGATCGAACTTGAGATCGGTCTTCCCTCCCTCGATGGCAAGCCTGAACGGGATCGTGACCCGGGCCGTCACATCCTCGCCGGCCGCCTGCGCGGGTCGCCGTCGGCGACCGCCTGAAGCGCGGCCACGACCAGCGCCGCCGAAGAGTTGCTCGAACCCGCCGGCACCGCCGAACAGGCTCTCGAGATCGATCTCGCCGCCGCCTCCCGGAAAGCCACCGCCACCTCCGGGAAACGGTCCGCCCCAGCCCCCGCGCGGTCCCCCGGCTCCCACGCCCTCGAACGAACTGCCGTAGCGGTCGTACATCTCCCGCTTGCTCGGGTCGTTCAGCACGTCGAAGGCAGCCTGCACCTGCTTGAACTTCTGCTTCGCCGTCTCATCGTCGGGATGGAGGTCGGGATGGTATTTGCGGGCGAGTTCGCGGTAGGCCTTGCGAATGTCCTCGGCGGAGGCGGTGCGCGGAACCCCGAGCGTCTGGTAGTGGTCATCCGCCATCGAAAACGGCCCCGGATCCGTGAAGAAGTCGCGTTGGCGATTGTAGGAAGGGCCGCGGCACCGTCAAAGGATCACCGGAGCGCGGGCCCCTCCGCTCACGCGAGCGGGCCTGCCGACCCGGTGTCAGCGGCGACGGCTCCGCGCTGCTCGAGAAACTCGTACTGACAGCGATGCGGCGCCTCGCCCTCGGCGGGCCCCATGAGGCGGAACGTGCCGTCGGGATCAAGACGCCGCGACCGGAGATTGTCGGCCAGGTAGATGGGCACGATCTCCCGCAGGATCCGGGCGGTGAGGTCGGGGGCGAGCACCGGAAACATCACCTCGACCCGCCGGAAGAAGTTGCGCGGCATCCAGTCGGCGCTGGAGAGAAACACCTGCGCTTCCTCGTCGGGCCCGAAGACGTAGATCCGGCTGTGCTCGAGGAAGCGGTCGATGATGCTCCGCACCCGGATCGTCTCGCTCAATCCGGGCACCCCGGGCCGCAGGCAGCAGATGCCGCGGGCCACCACGTCGATCGGCACGCCCGCCTGGCTGGCGCGGTAGAGGGCCTCGATCACCCGGTGGTCGACCAGGGCGTTGAGCTTGGCGAAGATTCGCGACGGCCTTCCCTCGCGGGCCCGCCGCGCCTGCTCGTCGATCAACTCGATCGTGCGGCGATGCAGGTCGTCGGGCGCGACGATCAGCCGTCGCCAGGGATGCCCCTGGGAGTAGCCCGTGAGCAGGTTGAAGAGTGCCGAGGCATCCTCCGCCATCGCCTCGTCGGCCGTAAACAGGCCGACGTCGGTGTAGGAGAGCGCGGTCGTGGGGTTGTAGTTGCCCGTGCCGAGATGCACGTAACGGCGCAGCCCCTGCCCCTCCTGCCGTACCACCATCGATACCTTGCAGTGCGTCTTCAGGTCGAGGAAGCCGAACACCACGTGCACGCCCGCCCGCTCCATCTGCCGGGCCCAGCTGACGTTGTTGGCCTCGTCGAACCGGGCCTTGAGCTCGACCAGCGCCGTCACGTGCTTGCCCGACTCGGCCGCGGCCATCAGCGCCCGCGAGATCGGCGAGTCGCCGCTCGTGCGGTAGAGGGTCTGCTTGATGGCGAGCACGCGGGGGTCGGCGGCGGCCGTGGTCACGAACTCCACCACGGGATCGAACGACTCGTAGGGATGGTGCAGGAGGACATCCCGCTGGGCGATGGCGGCGAAGATGTCGGGGCTGCGGCGTTCCAGGCCGCGCGGCATCCGCGGCGTGAAGGGCTTGTCGTGCAGCCGCTCGAATCCGGGGAGCTTGTGCATCTCCCAGAGCGACGTCAGGTCGAGGGGCCCGTCGACGCGATAGACCTCGCTGTAGTCGTCGCAGCCGCCGCGGGCGTGCCCCTGCAGCCCCTCCTCGTCGATGATCATCTGGGCGAGGGCGTCGTCGGCCCGCGACGCGATCTCGATCCGCACCGCCTGCCCCCGCTGGCGGGCCTTGATGCGGTCCTCGATCAACTTGAGCATGTCGTCCGACTCCTGCTCGAGCAGGTCGACGTCGCTGTCGCGGGTGATGCGAAACGCGGTCCACGACTCCACGGCGAAGCCACCGAAGAGCTCGGGCAGCCTCGCCGACACGACGTCTTCGAGGAGCACGAAGGGGAACGTGCCGGGCTCGCCGCCGGAGAGCGGCACGATCCGCGGCAGCACCTGCGGCACCTGCACCACCGCGAAGAGCCGCTTCGGCCCCAGGCCCTCCGTGCGATGGAGCATGACGCCGAGGTAGAGGCCCCGGTTGTGGTAGCGCGGCGAAGGATGCGCGGGATCGACCGCCATGGGCGTGAGGATCGGCAGGGCCCGCTCCCGGAAGAAGCGATCGACCTGCTCGCGCTGCTGCGCCTCGAGCGACTCATATCGCAGCAGTTGAAAACCTTCCGCCGCCATCGCCGGCCCGATCTTCTCCCGCAGGCAGCGATACTGCCGGGCCACGAGTTCCTGCGTGCGGCAGGCGATCGCCTTGAGCTGCTCGAGTGCCGTCAGGCCGTCGGGGGAGTAGTCCTGCGGGGCGCTCTCGCCGAAGGCCTGCTCTCGCAGCCCGGAAACCCGGATCATGAAGAACTCGTCGAGGTTCGAACTGAAGATCGCCAGGAACTTCAGCCGCTCCATCAGCGGGTTGTCGGGGTTCTCGGCCTCCTCCAGCACCCGCTGGTTGAAGTCGAGCCAACTCAACTCGCGGTTGATGAAGCACTCGGGCCCGAAGGCGGTGGTGGTCGAGCCGTCGATCGCCGTCGCCATGCTGCCGCTTGCTCCGAATCCGCCTCGTGTGCCGTCACCGAGAGTGTAGCCTTGAGGCCACCGGCGACGCGGCCGCATTCCCTCACGAGACGCTCGCATTTCCGCTTCGATCCCTACAACCGTCACGCCGCACGTGGCCGCCGCCGTGGCGGGGCTCGCGCTGCCGGCCGGGAGCCGGGGCTGGTGCGCCACGGTTGCCGGCATCCTCGAAGCGACGGCGCCGAAGCCGGGCAACGTGCACCCCGCCGCCACGTTTCCCGATCTCGACTACGCCGATCTCGTCGCCGCGGCGGTCGCCATCGGCCCGGTGCTCGAGGCCGCGCCGGGCCGGCCGCTCGGCCGCACGATCCTCGCGGCGGTGGAGGCGGCCCGCGCCGCCACTGCCACCAACGCCAACCTCGGCATCGTGCTCCTCACCGCGCCCCTCGCCGCGGTGCCCGATGGCGCGCCGCTCGACGCCGGGGCCGTCGAGCAGGTGCTTCGCCGGCTCGGGCCGGCCGATGCGGCCGACGTCTATGCGGCGATCTCGATCGCGAGGCCGGGAGGCATGGGCGCGGCCGCGAAGTGGGACGTGGCCGGCGATCCCCCCGACGACCTCCGCGAGGCCATGCGGCTCGCCGCGGGCCACGACGAGATCGCGCGGCTCTGGGCAGAGGGCTTCGGCCCGCTGTTCGCGGGGCCGGTGGCCGATCTCGAGGCCGACCTCGCCTCTGGCCTGCCGCTGGATGATGCGATCATCCTCTGCCACCTCCGGCAACTCGCCCGCCGACCCGACAGCCTGATCTCGCGGCGGCATGGCGAGGCGACGGCCGGGGAGGTTTCGGCCGGGGCCGCCGCGGTCCTGGCCTTGCCCGCCGGCGAGCGGGCCGGGCCCCTCGCCGCCTTCGACCGCTCGCTGAGGGCCCCGCGGCGACTCAATCCCGGCACCACGGCCGACCTCGTGGCCGCCGCCCTCTATATTCTGCTCCGTGAGGGCCGGCTCCGGCCCGATCTCCCATCGTCCGCCGGCCTCCCATCATGAATGACCACTACGAGGTACGGTTGCGCAAGGCCGTCCACGTCTTCTCCGCAGGCCACTTCATCACGCTCACCGACGATCTCTGCGAGCCGGTGCACGGCCACAACTGGACGGTGGGCGTCGACGTGGAGGGAATTCCCGACCCACACGGCATGGTGGTCGACTTCATCGCGCTCCGCGACGCCGTCTCGGCGATCGTCGCGCGGCTCGACCACCGCATGCTCCTGCCGGCCGAGAATCCACGGCTGGCGGTGACGCAGGCCCGGGGGCCACACGGCAATCCCGAGGTGACCGTCACCTACGCCGCCTCCCGACGCTGGGTGTTTCCAGCCGAGGAGTGCGTGATCCTGCCGCTCGTCAACACCACGGCCGAGTGGCTGGCCCGCTGGATCGGCCACGAACTCGATGCTGCTGTCGCACGGGCCGGCGCTGCGATTCAGGGGCGGGTGCGTGTGTCGGTCGACGAGTGCCTCGGTCAGTCGGGAATCTGGGAGCGGGCCGCATGTCGCTGAATCGCCACGCGTTCGAGCTCGTCCGCGGCCATGTCGACGCTCCGGCCAGGATCGGGGCCGCCCGCCACGTGCGGGGCGGGATCACCGTGCTCGACTGCGGCATCGACGAGCCGGGAGGCACCGAGGCCGGTCTGCTCATGGCCCGCGCCGCGCTCGGCGGCCTCGCCGACGTCGCGGTCGTGCAGCCGGCGCAGGCCGCCGGGGCGTTTCACGGCGCGTGGGACGGCTGCCCGTGGCCCGCCGTCGCGGTGGCCAGCCGGCGGCCGGTGGCCGCCTGCCTGGCGGCGCAGTACGGCGGCTGGAGGCTCTCTGGCGACGGCTACTTCGCGATGGCCAGCGGCCCGATCCGCGCGGCGATCGGCCGCGAGGAGATCTTCGACACGATCGGTCACCGCGAGCAGCCCGACGTGGCCGTCGGCATCCTCGAAACGGCGAAATTGCCCCCCGACAACATCTGCGCCACGCTGGCCGCCGATGCCCACCTGCCCCCTGCCGCCATCGTCCTGCTCGCCGCCCGTACCGCCAGCCCGGCGGGCACGCTGCAGGTCGTCGCGCGATCTCTGGAAACCGCCCTGCACAAGCTGCATGAGCAACACTTCGACCTCGCACGGATCGTGGGCGGCCGCGGGATCGCGCCCCTGCCTCCGGTGCCGCGCGACGACCTCGTCGCGATCGGCCGCACGAATGATGCCATCCTCTATGGAGGCTTCGTCGAGCTCGAGGTCACCGGCGACGACGCCAGCCTCACGGCCGTCGGCCCGCGGAGCGTGAGCGGCAGCTCACCCGCCTACGGCGATCCTTTCCTCGCGATCTTCGAACGCGCGGGCCGCGATTTCTACGCCATCGACCCGGCCCTCTTCGCCCCGGCCTGCGTCGAGTTCGTCAACGTCGACACCGGCCGTCGACACCGGTTCGGAGCGATCGCTCCGGAGATCGTCGACCGGTCGTGTGCGCCGGCAGCGTGACTCCCATGCGGATCGCGATCCTCGGCGAGCCCGGAGGCTGGCACGTGGGCCGGCTGGTCGCCGCCTTCGCGAACCGCGGCCACGATCCGGCGGTGATCCGCTGGAACGAACTCTCGGCGGGCATCGGCCTGGGGGCGGCGCATGGGCCGCGGTCGCTCGCGGAGGCCGATGCGGTCGCCGTCCGCGGCAGGCCCGGCATCCCCGATGCCGGCGACCGCCTGGAGGAGGTCATCTTCCGGATGGACTCGCTCGCCCGCCTCGAGGCCGGCGGCATGCCGGTGGTCAATCCACCCCGCGCGCTTGAACTGGCCATCGACAAGTATCTCTCGCTCGCGATCCTTGCCGCGAGCGGCATTCCGGTGCCCCGCACGCTCGTGGTGCAGGATGCGGCGGCGGCCCGCGACGCCCTCGAGATGCTCGGGGGCGACTGCGTGGCCAAGCCACTCTTCGGCTCGCGGGGCGCGGGGCTGGCCCGCGTCACCTCGGGCGAAGAGGCGGCGGCCCTTGTGCGGCCGGGCGGAGGCGTGGTCTACCTGCAGGAGTTCCTGCCCCATGCGGGCTGGGACGTGCGGCTGCTGGTGATCGACGACAGGGTCTTCGCGATGAAGCGGATCGCCGCCCCGGGCGAGTGGCGCACGAACATCTCCCGGGGGGCTCGCCCAGAGGCCTTCGCGCCGCCCCCCGCCTGGATCGACCTGGCAATCCGGGCAACGCGGGCGATGGGGGCCCTCGTCGCCGGCGTCGACGTGCTCCAGGCCCGCAACGGGTCGGTGTCGGTGCTGGAGGTGAACGGCGTTCCCGCCTGGCGAGGCCTCCAGAATGTCGTGCCTCACGATATCGCCGGCGAAATCGCGGTCGCCATCGAGCGGGCAGCCCGTTTCGGCTCCGCCGCCCGCCCCGCTTGAGCCCACTTCCGGCAGCCCGCACAACCCGGACATCTGGGAAATGCGACTTCTGGCGCCTGCCTACAAAGCAGGCACTCCCCTCGGTGCCGCGGTCTGGGGCACTTCTGCCTGAAAAGAATGCACGGCTCGCTGATTCGTCCGAAGTCCATGCGCTGCAAGCACTTCGTGCTGTCGCTTGACTCCTTCGCAAGAGTTCCGCGACGAGCCAACAAGGGCTCACACCGCTTTCACCGCCGGTCATCAACCGCAGGACAAGGACGTTCGCCATGCCGACCAAGACCATCGCCAGCCCCAAGGCCGACCCCCACGCATCCACGGCGGTGCTGCAGGTGGCCGAACGACTCTTTGCCATGGACCCGGAATGGGTGGTCTTCTTCCGGGAGGTGCTCGGGGTCGACGGGATCGTGCGGCGGACCTTCCCCTCCCCCGACATCCTCATGAAGTTCGAGTGCTCACCGCAGTACGCCCGGATTCGCGAGATGCTCGACACGCTCCGCACCCGGCAGCAGGACCGGGCCGCCCAGCGGGAGGCCCAGCGGGTGGTGACGGTGCGGATGCCCCGCTCGCTTCACGAGACACTCAAGAGCGAGGCGGAGCAGATGCACGTGAGCATCAACACCCTGTGCATCTCGAAGCTCATGAAGCTGCTCGACGAGCAGGAGCGGCGGGACCTGGGCCGGGGCCGCGACTCGGCCGAACCCGCCGCCGCGGAGGGAGTCGGCCGGAAGGCGACGAAGCGAACTGGAGCGGACCTGTAAGCCGGGTTCTGTGGCCGCCACCCGAAGGCGGCGGCCGGCGACCATTTCTCTAGGACCCCGGTTGCCCGGGGCCTCCAGCAGCCGACCCGGAAGCGGATGCGAGGCGGGCCGCCTCGCGCCACCGTCCGGCCCGAGGGCCTGACGACGGTCTTCTTCCTGCTTGGCCTTGCTCCCGATGGGGTTTGCCGAGCCAGGCCGGTCACCCGGCCTGCTGGTGAGCTCTTACCTCACCGTTTCACCCTTACCTGCGGGTCGCCCCGCCGGCGGTTTACTTTCTGTGGCACTGTCCCTGGCCTCGCGGCCGGTGGGCGTTACCCACCATCGCGCCCTGCGGAGCCCGGACTTTCCTCCCGCCGCGTCACGGCCGCGATGACGAGCACCACGGGCCACGATGCGGCCGGCGATCACCCGGTCCGCTCCAGTCGCTTCGACGTGAGATTGTACCGCGGCGACACATCGGCCGCCTGCTTGACCATCCAAAACGGTCGCCGTACCCTCGTCAGGGGTGGCGATGCGGATTTCCCCGCCGGCATGCGTGCCGGATCAGTCCCCGTGGGCCCGTTGGGCGTGGTGTCGATGTACGGTGAACTCCTTCCGATCGGCGGCGGTGACCCCATTCCCCTCCTCAAGACCACGCTCACCGTGGGCCGGCGGGAGAGTGCCGACATCGTGCTCCGCTTTCCCAACGTGTCGGGCGCACACTGTGAACTGACGCTCACCGACGGCTACTGGACGGTGAAGGATCTGCGGAGCAGCAACGGGACGAAGGTGAACGGCACGCGGGTGACCGACCAGCAGCAGCTCCAGCCGGGCGACAAGCTCTCGATCGCCAAGCACGAGTACGAGATCTCCTACGAGCCGGCCCGTCTCGGGGCCTCCGCGGCCCCCGAGGAGGCGACGCCGACCGACGCCATCTTCAGCCGCTCGCTCCTCGAGGCGGCGGGCCTCGAGGTTCGGCCGGCCCCGCCCCGTCCCCGCGGCCCCGCGACCTGATCCGCCGCGACGGGCCCGCATGACCAAACCCCGCAAGTTCCGCGTCGAGTTCCGCAAGAACCGAGCGACTCGCCGCCGCGGCGGCGACCTGACGCGGGCGCTCGGCGGAGATCTCGAGGCGGCGGCCGATCAGGCGTCGAGCGAACGCATCTCCGGAAAGGGCGACCTCACCCGCAAGCGAACGGTGATGGCCCACGGCGAGGCGGATGACCGCGTCGACGGCCTCGCCGTCGAGCCGGCGGCCGAGTCGGCATGGCGCGGACAAGTGCTCCACGTTCACGGCCTCGAGAGCGTGGTGCGTGCCGAGGACGGACGCCTCGTTCGCTGCACGATGCGGAGGCTGCTGAGGACGGTGGCCACCGACCAGCGTCATCCGCTCGCCGCCGGCGACTGGGTTCGCGTCCGTGATGTCGGGGCCGAGGGAACGATCCAGTCGATCGAGCCCCGGCGTTCCTCGCTCTCCCGCGACAGCCGCGGCCGTCGCCACGTGATCGTGGCCAACGTCGACCAGGTGATCATTGTCGGCAGTGCCGCCCAGCCGGACCTCAAGCCCGGGCTCGTCGACCGCCTGCTCGTGGCGGCGGAGGCGGCGGGCATCCGGCCGATCATCTGCATCAACAAGGCCGACCTCGTGCCCCCCGGCAGCCTCGTGCCGCTCGCCGGCGTCTTCGCCCGCATGGGCTATCCCGTCATTCTCTGCTCGACGGTGACGGGCATGGGCATCACCCGCCTGGCCGCCGAGCTGGCCGGACGGGTGACGGCCGTGGTCGGCCAGAGCGGCGTGGGCAAGTCGTCGCTGCTCAACGCGCTCGATCCGCAGCTGCGGCTGTCCGTCGCCGAGGTGAGCCGCGACAACGAGAAAGGTCGGCATACGACCACCACCGCCCGCCTCCTCCCGCACCGCTTCGGCGGCTGCTTCGTCGACACGCCCGGAGTGCGGCAGTTCCAGCCCTGGCAGCTCGTGCCGGCCGAGGTGCCGAGCGCCTTCCGCGACCTGCGACCGATCGCCAACCTCTGTCGGTTTCCCGACTGCACCCACGACCACGAGACGGGCTGCGCGGTGAAGGATGCCGTGGCCGACGGCCTGCTCGATACCCGCCGCTGGGAGAGCTGTCGGCAGTTGGCGGCCGGTGACCCGCCCCGCGAGGACGACGAATGAGGGATGGCAACCGGAAGGGCGTGCAGAGCGAGCTGGCGGTGCTGGTCGGCGTGCTTCTCGAGCCGCCGGTCGATCCCGCCGATCCCCTCGGCGAACTGGCCGGCCTCGCCGCCACGGCCGGCGCCACGGTCGTCGCCGAACTCACGCAGCGGCGGGAACGACCCGACCAGACCACCTACCTCGGCAAGGGCAAGGTGCAGGAGCTATCCGGGCTCGTCGCCCACCACGATGCCGACGTCGTCATCTTCGACAACGATCTCTCCCCCGCCCAGACCCGCAACCTCGAGCGCGCCCTCGGCGTGAAGGTGCTCGACCGCAGCGAGGTGATCCTCGACATCTTCGCCTCGCGGGCCCGCACCTACGAGGCCGGCCTCGCCGTGGAGCTCGCCCAGCTCGAATACTCGCTGCCGCGGCTCAAGCGCCTGTGGACCCACCTCTCCCGCCTCAAGATGGGGATCGGCATGCGCGGCCCGGGCGAGAAGCAGCTCGAGGTCGACCGTCGGCTCGTCGAGAAGCGGATCCACGACCTGAAGACGGAACTGGCGGAGATCCACGGTCGCCGGGAACGACAGGTGGCCGCCCGCCACGGCCACATGACGGTCTCGCTCGTCGGCTACACCAACGCCGGCAAGAGCACGCTGCTCAATGCGCTCACCGGGGCCGACGAGCTCGCCGAGGACAAGCTCTTCGCCACGCTCGACACCCGCACCCGCCGCTGGCGGCTGCCCGGCTGGGGGCCGGTGCTGCTCAGCGACACCGTCGGCTTCATCCGCGACCTGCCCCACCGCCTGATCGCGAGCTTCAAGGCCACGCTCGAGGAGACGCGTCAGGCCGACCTGCTCCTGCACGTGGCCGACGCCTCCAGCCCGCTCGTCGACGCGCAGATCGCCGCCGTGCGCGGCGTGCTGGAGGAGCTCGGCGTCGACGAGAAGGACACGCTCCTCGTGCTCAACAAGATCGATGCCCTTCCCGACCGGCTCGACCGGGAGCGGATCCTCGCACGGTATCCCCATGCGGTCGCCATCTCGGCGCGGAGCGGCGAGGGCCTGCCGGCGCTCGCCCGGGCGGCGAGCGACTGCCTCGGCCGCGGCTTCCGCGACGTGGACATCGAGACTGATCCGGGTAATGGCCGCCTGCTCGCCTGGCTCGGCCGCCACGGCGAGGTGCTCTCGCGGCGGTTCACGGAGGAACGCATGGTCGTACACTGCCGCATTCCCGCGGCCCTGCTCGGCCGCATCGCTTCCGACGAAGCCGTGATCCATCCCCACTCGCATCCCGCCGATGACGATGCGTCGGCCGGGGTGGCGTCATGACCGGCCGCCGACGCGTCGCCGGCAGGCGGTACCTGGTGACAGGGGCGTCGTCGGGCGTCGGCCGGGCGGTGGCAGCCGAACTCGCCCGGCGCGGCGGACACGTGCTGGCCACGGCCCGGCGTGCTGACCGGCTCCGCGACCTGGCCAGGCAGCCGGGCGCCGGACGCATCGAGACGGAGGCGGGCGACATCCGCGACGCGGCGTTTCGCGGGCGGTTGATGACGGCGGCCGTCGAGCGACTCGGCGGTCTCGACGGGGTGGTGGCCGCCGCCGGGGGCGGCGCGATCGGCAGGTTTCGCGATCTCGCGCCGGAGACCTTCGCGACGATCGTCGACCTCGATCTCGTGGCGCCCGCGGAGTGCGTGCGCGCGGCGTTGCCGGCACTGGCCCGCGGTGACGATCCGGTCGTGGTCCTCGTCGGCTCGATCCTCGGACTTCATCCCCTGCCCCTGCACGGCGAATACTGCGCGGCGAAGGCGGCGCTCCGGTCGCTGGCCGGCACGCTGCGGACGGAACTCGCGGGCGACGGCATCGGCGTGCTGCACGTCGCGCTCGGGCCGACGGAGTCGGAGTTCTGGGACGCGCTCGTCGCGGGGCGGCGACCGCCGTGGTCGCGTGGACGCCGCATGCCCACCGCCCAGGCCGCGCGTGCGATCGTGGCGGGCATCGAGCGACGGCAACGCGAGATCGTGCCCGGCTGGCAGGCGCGGGGATTTGCGTTCGCCGCCCGCTTCCTGCCCGGCTTGATCGATTGGATCGCGGCCCGACACTTGAAGGGGGCGCGGCACGACAACCCCGCTTCCGGCAGCATGCCATGACCCACGCCAGCACCGACGCCGACATCGACCCCGACGCCCTCTTCGTGATCGCCTGTCCGATCTGCTTCGGGCAGGTCGCGGCAGTCGCGCAGATGGCCGGCACGGCCGCGTGCTGCCCGTTGTGCGCGGGAAGCTTCCTTGTGCCGCGGGCGAAACTCGCCGCCGCCCTCGCACCGACTCCCGCCCCGGTCAGTCCATCCTCCGTCAGCCCGGCCACGCCGGCCGAGACATCGACCGCCGCTCCGCTCGCTGCACCGGCCGCACCGGTCTTACCATCGCCCGAGTCGACTCCGGCCGTGACACCGCTCGGGCCTGAGCCGTCCGTGGCACCGGTGGCCACCAGTGCCGTAACGCCCCCCGCCCGGCTCGACAACGCCAGCCCGCCGACCGAGTCGTCCACGTCGACACCGTCGTCAGCGCCGCCGGCCTTCGGCCACGTGCCGGTGATCCAGGCCTCCGTGGCCGATGCCACGACACCGATCGCCCACCTGCAGTTCCACGACCCCGTGAAGACGGTCGGGGTGGGAGCCGCGCGGATCGAGCTGCGCCGGCTTACCGACGAGGAACGCCGCATTCGCCGCAGCCGCCGCAACATCATGCTGCTGCTCGTGGGCGCGGCGGTGCTGATCATGATCGTCGTCATGCTCGGCATCCCGGCGCAGCGACGCTGACCCTTCCCGGCCCGTAAGCCCGATCGCACGGGCGACGGGGGCCGCGTTCCACGGGTCATACGTGACCCGTGTGGCCCGTGTCACGCCCGCTGCGACTCGAGCTGCTCGCCGATCGCGAGCAGTTCCTCGGCATCGAGGAAGGCGGCCGGGTCGGTGAAGATTCTCGCGATCGCCGCCTTGTGGATCTTCATTTTCGTGCCTCCCACGCCCAGTGCTCCGTAGACCCACGTAGCGCCGTCAAGGCGTCCCTTGTCGGTGGCCGTGATGCCGGCGATGCCCGCCGGGGGCACGGCATTGAGGTCGATGATCACGCGTGCCGAGCGGGCGGAAGTCCGCCCCGCGGCGTCGAGCAGCACGACGCCCGCGGCCCCGGCGGCCACGATCACCTCCGCATCGGCGAGCGCGCGGGCCAACGCCGAATCGGCCGGCACGCTTCCGTGGTGCTCCACGGCCTCGAGCCGAGCCGTCGGCACGCCCGTCTGGGCGATGATTCTCTCGATCACCTGCTCGGCCCGCGGCCGCGACCGCGACACGACCGTCACGTGGCCTCCCTTGCCGGCGAGAAGCCGTGCGACCCGCTGCCCCACCGGGCCGGTGCCGCCGAGCACCACGGCCCGGAACCCCCGGCCGCCTGCGGCGATCGCGACGTGGCGGCCTGCCGCGACGACCGCGGCCGAGGCGGTGGTGTTGGCGCCGGAGGGATCGACGAGCACCCCGAGGCGCACGGGGCCGAAGAACGTGCCCCGCACGCGATCCGCCACCGCCTCCGCCAGAGCCACGTCGGACCCGCCGACGAAGATCGCCGTCGAGGCCAGGTCGGATCCACCCCGGGTGAACATTCCGCCGTGCACCAGCGGCACGACGGCGTCCGGCGTGACCCCGCCGTGCCGCAGGAGCACGTCGGCCCCGGCATCGACCGCGACGACCGCGTCGAACGTGCTCGGCTGGGGATCACCGTCGAGTTGGATCAGGATTTTCCTGGGCATCGCTCTCTTCTCCGGAAGCGCATGAAAAAGGCCGTCGGGGCTCGCGACGCCCCGACGGCCATGAACTCGCGACAGGGGCCATGCGCCCAGCAGCCGTGAACCGTGAACTCAGAAGCCCCGGAACGGATGCGCGGCCTTGTCCTTGCCGGCGATCATCTCGTCGGCGGTCGGCTTGCCCTTCATCGCGTTGGAGATGGCGTCCATCGTGGCCTTGTAGTTGTACTCGTAGATCTTCTTGTCGTCGTCGGCGAGCCAGTGGATGAACACGCCGCACACGATCACGAGGTTCTCGGCCTCGCTCTTCGGGATCACGCCCGCGGCGACACTGTCGGCCACGGCCTTGGCGACGGCGGCCTGCGCCGGTCCGAACATCTGCACGGCCTGCTTGGCTCCCTTGATGGTCACCTTGGTGATCATCACGGTGGCCGGCTTCACCGCCAGGTTCGGCGTGAGCACGGCCAGGAGGTTCGAATGCCCCTCGCTCTGCCGCGCGAGGGCGTTGGCGAATGCGACCCCGACCGGACCATCCTTGCTGCCGATCAGAAGATCGATGTGCGCAATCTCGTTACCATCGCCAGCCAGCGCCTCGCCAATGAACATCGACATGGACACCTCTCCGTGAAGGGATGCGAACCAAAGGACCGGAAACAGGCCGAAAGGATACCATGATGGCCCCCGCCAACAAGGAGCGGCCGCCCGGCCGGTGGAGGTGTCGTCAGCCCATGATCGCCGCGCCGCCAGCGGGCCCGGTGACGGGTCGCTGATCGTCGTCGGCGCCTCGGCACGCGCCTTCGCCGAGTCGGCCGCCCATGCCGGCTGGCGGGTCCATGCCGCCGACCTCTTCTGTGACGTCGATCTCGAAGCGGCCTGCATCACGACGCGGCGGATGCGGGGCGACGGGCCGAACGGCTACCCGGCCGGCCTGCCGGCGGCCATCGCGGCATTCCCGGAGGGGCCGTGCGTCTACACCGGAGCCGTGGAAAACCATCCCGAGATCGTCGAGTCGCTGGGCCGCATACGGCCCCTCGCCGGCTGCGGCCCCGCCGCGATCGTCGCGGTTCGCGACCATCGCCGGCTCTCCGAGATCGTCCTCGCCGCCGGGCTGCGGTGTCCCGCCACGGTGTCGGCGCCAGGCGGGCTCGCCACCAACGGATCGTTTCTCGTCAAGCCTGCGCGAACCGCCGGAGGGCGGGGAATCGCCCGCTGGTGCGGCCAGCGGCTCGCGGCCTCGGGACCGTTCGTGTGGCAGGAGTTCGTCGACGGTGACTCCTGGGCCGTGGTCTTCGTGGCCGACCGCGACGGCGGCCGCCTCGTCGCCGCCAGCCGTCAGCTCGTCGGCTGCGAGTGGTGCGGGGCGGGGCCGTTCGCCTACTGCGGATCGATCGACGTGCCGCTTTCCGACGTCGCCAACGACGTCCGCGAGGCGTTCGAGCGTTTGGGCGAAGCGCTTGCGACGCGCGGCGGCCTGGTCGGCCTGATCGGGGTCGATGTGATCGTCGATGCCGCCGGCACCGTGCACGTGATCGAGGTGAACCCGCGGCCGACGTCATCGATGGAACTCACCGAGCGGGCGACCGGCCGCTCGATCGCCGCGCTGCACCTGGCCGCCTGCGGGTTCGCGTCGCCACGGGTGACGAGTTCGCCGCCGTCCGGCGGGATCTGGGCCAAGGCGGTGGCCTTTGCCGCCGACACCACGGTCGTGCCGCCCGAGGCGTTCTCGATGCTGGCCGCCCGCTGGCGTGCAGCCGACGGACTGCCCGCCATCGCCGACATCCCCGCCGCGGGTGAGCCGGTGCCGGCCGGCGGACCGCTCGTGACCGTGTTCAGCCGCGGAGTCGATGCCGCCGCCGCCGTGCGCATCCTGCGGGAGCGGATCGCGGCGGTTCGCGCCGCGGTCACCCGGCCATCCGGCGCTCCACGGGCGCAGCCGCCGACTCCAGGCAGTACTCCATGAGGTACGCGTCTTCGGTCGAGTCCTGGTAGAAGTCCTTGAGCACCGACGTGGCGCGGAAGCCCAGCGATCGGAAGAAGAGCTGGGCGGGCAGGTTCGTCTCCCGCACCTCGAGCACGATCCGCCCCCGACGCTCCGGCGTGAGCTTGCCGACGAGTTTCTCCAGCATCTGCGTGCCGATGCCGAGGCGGCGGTGCGTCCGCATGACGGCGAAGTTCAGCATGTGGAGCCGCGAGCGGTGCAGTTCGTAGATCATGAACGCGACGACCGAGTCGGCGATCTCGGCGACCATGCCGATGCAGTTCCGTTGTCGCAGGCAGCGGGTGAAATCCTCCTCGGACCAGGGAAACTCGAAGGCTTCCCGCTCGATCGCGATCACCTCCGGCATGTCGCGGCGGATCATCCAGCGGACGTGGATCCCGAGTCCGTTGTTGGCAATCACGGTCACGATGCATCGCTCCGAAAAGTCGTATGGTCGCGTCATGGCCGCCACGCGGCCCTCGCGGGGGGCGAACCGTAGCAGCAGCCTCCGCGGCCGGCAACCGCGTTCGGCTCGCGCCACACGCCGCGGCTTGCCCGTCTTCCGGCAGGCAAAGCACCCTTGACCCTCGTGCGACCGGGCTCCTACCCTCCCGCCCCGGTCCCGGATCGATCCGCGGCCCGGAATCGTCCGGATCGCGGAACGTTCCCCATCGAGCCTCACCCCATGCGCCACTGTGCACGCACGCCGCACCGGCTTCCCGTCGCCCGTGACGGCCGCCGTTGCGGCTTTCACGCGATGGCCTGCATCGTCGTCGCGACGGGCTGCGCCGGCCCGGCGATCCGCAGCCAGAGCCCGGAGATCGAGGCGCTGGCGCACCTCGAGGCAGACACCAAGTTCGTGGCTGACTACACGGCGCCGTGGGGCCTCAATGCCAAACGGATCGAGCGGGCGGCGCTCATCACGGGCCTCGCCGACACCGGAAGCGATCCGCCCCCGGGTCCACAGCGGCAGACGCTCCTCGCAGACATGCAGGCCCGGGGCGTTGTCGAGCCCTCCTCGCTGCTCGCATCCCGCTCCACATCGCTCACCTGGGTGCACGGCTACCTCCCTCCGGGTGTCCGCAGGGGTGATCGCTTCGACATCTTCGTCGAGGTGCCCGCCGACAACGACACCACGAGCCTCGCCGGCGGCTGGCTGATGGAGACGCGCCTCGCGGAGATGGCCGTGGTGGGCAACACCATCCGCGACGGCCACGAACTCGGTGTCGCGGAGGGACCGCTGCTCGTCGATCCGGTGTCGGGGGGCACCCTCGACTCGAAGTCGCGGATCAGGGCCAGGGTGCCCGGGGGTGGCGTGGCTCTCAAGGATCGCGATCTCGGCCTCGTGCTCGCCCCGGAGCACCGCTCCTTCGCGATGTCGAAGCGTCTGGGCGACTGGATCAACCGCCGCTTCCACGCCACGGTGAAGGGAGTGAAGCGGGGCGTCGCCAACCCGCAGACCGATCGCTACATCCAGTTGGAGGTGCCGCCGATCTACCGCCACGCACTCGGCCGCTATGTCCGCGTCGTGCAGGGTATCGCCGTGATCGAGCCGCCGGGCGGCCGCCATGCGCGGCTGCAGCTGCTGGAGCGCCAGCTCGCCGATCCCGTCACCGCACCCACCGCGGCGCTGCGGCTCGAGGCGATCGGCAAGGAGGCCATCCCGTCGCTCCGCGACGCGCTCGAGTCGAGTGACGGCGAGATTCGCTTCGCTGCCGCCGAGGCGCTCGCCTACCTCGGCGAGTCGGTCGCCGCCTCCCACCTCGCCGACGCCGCGGCCAACTACCGCAGCGCCCGGCCCGCCGCCCTCGCGGCCCTCTCCGTGCTCGACGACGCCAACGGCGTCGACGCCCTGCAGACGCTGCTCGCGAGCCGCAGTGCCGAGACCCGCTACGGCGCCTTCCGGGCCCTCTGGCGAATGGATCCCGACCTGCCGCTGGTCCGCGGCGAGCGCCTCGGCGATGCCTGCTCGATGCACGTGCTCGACGTCGAAGGGCCGCCGCTCGTCCATGCCACCCGCAGCCACCGTCCGGAACTCGTCTTCTTCGGCGCGGAGCATCCGGTCGCCGACGGCCTGCGGGCCGAGGCCGGCTCGTCGATCGTCGTGGTGGTGGAGGGCGACACGGCCACCGTGAGCCGCTTCCTGCCTGGGCAGTCCGACCAGCAGGCGGAGGTGCCCGCCACCGCCGACGCGATCGTGAGGTCGATCGTCGAGCTCGGCGGCACCTATCCCGACGTGGTGCAGTTTCTCCAGCAGGCCAGCGCCGGACGCGCCCTCGCCAGCCGCCTGGCCTTCGACGCACTGCCCGACGAGTTCGACGGCCGGCCGACGGTCCACGAGGAGGCGTCTGCACGCGCCCGCGACATCCCGACGGACGCCGACGATCCGACGGCGGCGAACGACGCGGATCGCGGCGCCGACGATCCCGCATGACGCGGCTCTCCGCGCTCGAACTCTTCGGCTTCAAGAGCTTCGCCGACCGGACGAGGTTCGAGTTCCCCGACGGCATCACGGTGGTGGTCGGCCCGAACGGATCGGGCAAGTCGAACGTCGTCGACGCGATCAAGTGGGTGCTTGGCGAGCAGTCGGTCCGCAGCCTGCGTGGCAAGGAGATGACCGACGTCATCTTCGCCGGTTCCGCGACCCGCAAGCCGCTCAACATGGCGGAGGTGTCGCTCTGCTTCGACAACACGACACGACAGCTGTCGGTCGCCACCGACGAGGTCCGCATCTCCCGCCGCGTGTACCGCAACGGCGAGAGCGAATACCTGATCAATGGCGAGCCGACGCGGCTGCGTGACATCCGCGAGCTGCTCTCGGGCACGGGTGCCGCCACCGAGGCCTACAGCGTGATCGAGCAGGGCCGGGTCGACGCGCTGCTCGTCGCGAGCGGCCGCGACCGGCGGGCCGTCTTCGAGGAGGCGGCCGGCATCACCCGGTTTCGCACCCGGCGAACCGAGGCGCTCAGGCGGCTCGAACGGGCCGAGCAGAACCGGCAGCGGCTCGCCGACATCGTGGGCGAGGTGGCCGCCAGGCTCGAGACGGTCCGGCACCAGGCTGCGCGAGCGCGGCGGTGGCGGACGATGCAGGATCGCCTGCGACGTCTCCGGCTGACCGCCGCGGGCCGCGACCTCGCCGGCGTCGATGCGACGCTCGCGGCCCTCGAGGAATCGCTCGCCACGGTTCGCAGTGCCCTCGTGGAGAACGAGGCCCGCTCCACGGCCGCCACCGCCGACTCGGCGGCGATCCACGACCGTCAGGAGGCGACCCAGCCGCTGCTGGCGGCCGCCCGCGCCGCCGCCGTCGCAGAAACCCAACGCGACGCGGCCGCCACGGCCGCCGCCGCCGTGCTCCGCGGCCGCCGCGACGCGCTCGACGCCGACCAGGAGCGCACGGCTGCCGATGTCGCGAACGCGATCGAGGCCACGAGGCAGGCCGAGCGGGCGGCGACGGCGGCCCGGGCCGCCGCCGCCGCGATGGAGGCTGCGGTCGCGGCGATCGTGCGGACGCTCGCCACGCGGGAGGCGGCCGCGGCCGGTTCGCTCGACGATGCCGCCTCGGCACGGGAAGCCCTGGCCGCCGCCACCGTGGAACTCGACGACCGGCGTGCCCGTCACCTCCGGTTCGAGGCCGACCACGAGCGGGCCATGGCCGCGGCGAGCGCCGCCCGCGAGGCCGCCCGCGAGGCCCGGGAGGCGGCGGCGGCGGCCCGGCAACGGCGGGCGGCCCTCGGGGAATCGCGAGCCGCCTGCGAGGGCCACCTGCGTTCGCTCGAACACCGTCTCCGCGACTCCGCGGCCGCGGTTGAGACAGGCGAGGCCGAGCACCGCCGGGCAAAGGCCGCCTTGCAAAACGCCTGGCGCGACCTCGCAGGCTGGCAGGCCGCGTGCGAGGCGGGCCACGAACGGATCGCGCTGCTGCGCGACCTCGTCGCCCGCCAGGAAGGCATGTCCGACGCCGCCCGCTCGCTGCTCGCCGACCACGCCGCCGCCATTCCCGGCCTGGCGGGCGTGCTCGCGGATCACGTGATCGCCGGCGTCGACTGGGCCGCACTGGTCGACGTGGCGCTCGGCGAACTCGGCCAGAGCCTCGTGGTGCGGTCGCTCGACGACGCGCTCGCCTGGCATGCGGCATGGTCAGCCGACGGTGGCGGCGACGCGGTGCTTGCGGCCGGAGGTCGCATCGGCTTCCTCGATCCCGGCGTGCTCCGCGCTCCCGAACCGTTCGAACCGCCACCGCATCCGGGAATCGTCGGCCGCCTCGACCGACTCGTCCTCGACGCGCCGGGGGCGGAGCATGACGACGACGCCAGTTCGCTGCTGCACCGGCTGCTCGGCAGGGTCTGGGTCGTCGAGCGAATCGATCATGCCCTTCCCCTGGCACCGACGGCCCCGGCAGGCACGCTCTTCGTCACCCGCGCCGGTGCGACGCTCACGGCGGGGGGCACCTTCGCGATCGGGGCGGCGTCCGCCACCGCCGGGCTCGTCGCCCGTCGCAGCGAACTCCGGGCGCTCGAGGAGCGGCAGCACGAACTCACCGCTGCCGTCGATGCCGGTCAGGCCGAGGTCGATCGCCTTCAGGCAGCCGTCGCGACCGCCGAGGACGAGATCGCGCAGGCGGTCGCCCGCCGCCAGAAGGCGGCCGAGACGATCGCCACCGCCCGGGCCGAGATCGCCCTCGTCGGCCGCGACGAAGCGGCCGCCGACGACGCGATCACCGCCGCGGAGCAGGCCGTGCGTTCCGCCGACCAGCGAGCCGCCGCGTCCGAATCGGCAGCGACCACATCCCGGCAGTCGCTCGACGCGGCCGCCGCCGAGCACACGCGGGCCGCCGAGGAGGTCGCCCGCTGCCAGCTGTCGATCGAAGCCGTGGAGCGCGACCGCGGCGCCGCGATCGACGAGGTCCACAGGCTGAAGGTCGAGCAGGCCGCCACGGCCGAGAAACTCACCCGCTGTCGCGATCACGTGTCGGCCTGCGAGCGACTGCTCGCCGACCGACGGGCCGACATCGCCGCCGCCGAAAACCGCCTCTCCGACGCACGCGGGCGGCATGCCGCCCACGAACTCGACGAGCTCACCGCCTCGGCCGTCGTCGCCGAGACCTCCTGGGCCGCCGAACGGGCGACCACCGTGCTGGCCGCGCTCGACGCGGAAGCCGCCTCCATCGAGGCCCTCGGCCGCTCCACGGCGGCGACGCTCGACGAGACCCGGTCGCTCGCCGCACGCCTTGCCGAGCAGGGCCATCAGCTGGAGCTCGAGGCCGGGGAGGCGCGGCATCAGCGGGCCCGGATCGTGGAGCGGATCCGTGACGACTACGGGCTCGACATCGAGGCCGAGGCCCCGCCGGCGGACTCCGACGACGATGCCGTGCCCGAGGATCGCGGGGACCTGGAGGCCCAGATCGAGGAACTCCGGCGGAAGCTGGCGTCGATGACGTCGGTCAACCTCGAGGCGCTGCAGGAGGCGGAGGAGCTCGCGTCCCGGCTGACGACGTTGGAGACGCAGCTCGCCGACGTCACCGGCGCGAAGGACTCGATCGAGCAGCTCATCGCCCGCATCGACGAGGAGAGCCGTCGGCTCCTCGGCGAGACGATCGAGACCGTCCGCGGCCACTTCCGCGACCTCTTCGAGCGGGTCTTCGGCGGCGGCCAGGCCGACATCGTGCTCGAGCCCGACGTCGACCTCCTGGAGACGTCGGTCGAGATCGTCGCCCGCCCCCCGGGCAAGGAGCCGCGGAGCATCTCGCTCCTCTCCGGAGGCGAGAAGACCATGACGTGCGTGTCGCTGCTCCTGGCCATCTTCAAGTCGCGGCCGAGCCCCTTCTGCGTGCTCGACGAGGTCGATGCCGCCCTCGACGAGGCCAACGTCGACCGCTTCGTGGGTGTGCTCCGCGACTTTCTCTCGTCGACGCAGTTCATCGTGGTCACGCATTCGAAAAAGACGATGGCCTCGGCCACCACCCTCTACGGCGTCACCATGGAGGAATCGGGGGTCTCCAAGCGGGTGAGCGTGCGGTTCGAGTCGACCGCGGCAGCCTCCCGCCCCGCCTCGCGGGCCGCCTGATCGTCGCCCCCGGCCGGGCGAACCCCGGCAGGCCGGAGATCGCGTGATTGACGGGCCGCCGGCATCGTCGTCACAGGCCGGTCGGGTGGTGCCACCGTCGCGTCCGCGAAGAACGGCTCAAGTCTCACGACGCGATCTTTCGATCTACCCTCCTGGACGGCCATGTCGCGGAGGTGTCCGGGAGTGATCCCGAAGACCACCGCGATGTGGCGCAGGGGGGGAACCTGCGAGTCACGGCCGCTGTCGGTGGCGTTCTGCCCAAGGAACGTCGCCGCGGCATCGCCGACTTCTCACGCCCCCTCCGCGCCACGGGCCGGCCTTCGCGGGGCTCGTCGACGCGGGCGACCCCACGAAGCGACTCCGCGTCACCAGGGGGGCTGTGTTCCGACGCTCGGAAGGGTGCGGACTGGCCATGACGTTTCCGGACACGAATGATCCACATGGAGTCCAGACGATGAAGGTTTTCACGACAGGCCAGGTCGCCAAAATCTGTAAAGTCGCGCCCCGTACCGTGAGCAAGTGGTTCGACTCCGGTCGACTCAAGGGCTACCGGATCCCGGGCAGCCAGGACCGCCGCATCCCGCGGGAGTACCTCATCAAGTTCCTCAAGGAGCACGGCATGCCGCTGGGCGACCTCGAGGACGAGGCGATGGCCAAGGTGCTGCTCGTCGGCCAGGACCAGCTCCTGATCGAGAACCTCAAGAAGCAGCTTCCGCTCGAGCGGTCGTTCAAGATCCAGGTCGCCGCCAGCGGATTCGAGGCCGGCATCCAGGCGGAGAGTTTCCACCCGGACTGCATCGTGGTGGACTACTCGATCGGCCGGATCGACGCCCAGCAGATCTGCCAGAACCTCCGGCGGAACCCCGAGTACGCCGAAACGATCGTGATCGCCCTCCTGCCGGACGACGGCTCGCAGATCACGATCGACCGGGCCCACGTCAACGAGACCTTCAAGAAGCCGTTCGATGTGGCCCTGCTCGCCGAGCGGCTCCGCACCCTGATCGGGGCCCGCAAGGAACTGGTCTGACCCCCGGTCCGGAACGCACCACCCGATCGACGGCTTTTCCGGGTATGCTCTCCGCCATGAGCGACGCGGCCCACGGCATCCGGATGATCGACGTCGGCGGCAAGCCGGTCACGCTCCGGACAGCCCGCGCCTCCGCCCGCCTGACCGCCGCCGCGGAGACCGTCCGCCGCATCCGCGCGGGGGGGCTCGAGAAGGGCGACGCCGTCGCGGCCGCCCGGATCGCCGCCGTGATGGCGGCCAAGCGGACGAGCGACATCGTGCCGCTGTGCCATCCGCTGCCACTCGACGCGGTCGAGGTGGCCATCGACTACCCCGAGCCCGGAGTCGTCGCGATCGAGGTGACGGTGCGGGCCACCGCCCGCACGGGCGTGGAGATGGAGGCGCTCGTCGCCGCCTCGGCCGCCGCGCTGACGATCTACGACATGAGCAAGTCGATCGACCCCGGGATGACGGTCGAACGAGTCCGCCTCGAGGAGAAGACGGGGGGCATCCGCGGCGACTTCACCCGCCGCGACTGAATGCTTGGCCAGCCTTTGCGGGGAGGCGAAGGGGGTCGGCGAACGCTCGAGGAGCCTTGGGCGTATCCTCGCCCCGGCGACGAGACTTTTGCCGCCCCCGAGCCGGTGACACACCCACGCCGATGCCAGTTAGCCACCCAGCCGATTGGCCTCGTTGATGATCGGCTCGAGTTCGTCGACGAAGTCGCGGGCGTCCTTGAACTCGCGGTACACGCTGGCGAACCGGACGTACGCGACCGGGTCGAGATCCTTGAGCAGTTCCATCAGCCGCTCGCCGATCACCTGGCTGGGGACCTCGCCCTCGTAGCCGCCGTAGAGTTCTGCTTCCAGCGCCGACACCACGCCCTCGACATCGTCGTCGCTCACGGGACGCTTCCAGCAGGCCTTGGCGAGGCCGCGCTTGATCTTGTCGCGATCGAAGGGATCGCGTTCGCCCCCCTTCTTCACCACGGTGAGCGGCTGCCGCTCCACCCGCTCGTAGGTCGTGAACCGGCGGCGGCAATCGAGGCACTCCCGGCGGCGGCGGATCGTGGCGCCGTCGTCTCCCGCACGGGAGTCGATCACACGGTCATTGTCGGCGCGGCAGAAGGGACACCGCATGGCGGGAGCTCCGGGGAGGGAGCGGTCATCCTAGAAGCGGCCGGCGCAAACCGACAAGGTCGACATCCGCTGCCGCGCCGCATCCCGGCTCACTCGTCGACGTCGTCGTCGCCGGGGGGCGGTTCGACGCCGCCGGCCGGGGCCTCGCCGGCCTTCTCGTCGCGAACGAGCTTCCAGTCCCGCCGCTGCCGCGAACTGGGGATCTTCATCGCCTTGCGATACTTCGTCACCGTTCGACGGGCCACCGTGATCCCGCGGGCGGCGAGTTCCTTCACGAGATCGTCGTCGCTGTAGGGCGAATCCTTCGGCTCGCCGTCGACGATCTCCTGAAGCTTCATCCGCACGGCATCCCATGCCACCTCCTCGCCGTCGGCGCTCACCGTGCCGCCCACGAAGAACTTCCGCAGCGGATGGAGACCGCGGGGCGTCTGCAGCCACTTGTCGTCGACGGCCCGGCTCACGGTGGTCACGTGCATCCCGATCCGGTCGGCGATCTGCTGCATCTTGAGCGGCTCGATCGCCTCCGGCCCCTCCACGAGAAACCGCGTCTGGTGGTCGACGATCGCCTGGGCCGTCTTCTGGAGCGTGCTCCGCCGCTGCTCGATCGCGTCGATGAGCCACTGGGCCGAGTTGATCTTCCGCTTGATGTAGTCGCGGGTGGCGGGGTCGGTGGCGGGCGACGCCAGCATCTCGCGGTAGAGCGGACTGATCCGCAGGTTGGGCAGGTCGACCTCCTCGAGACGCACCTTCCAACTGCCGTCGGGCTGCTGGTCGACGTAGACGTCGGGCTTCACCGGCACCACGATCGGCGTGGTGAACACGGCGCCCGGCTTCGGCTTGAGCGAGTGAAGCTGGTCCCGAAGCCGCTCGATCTGCTCGATCGAGCAGCCGGTCTTCCGGGCGATCAGCGGCAGGCGGTTGCCCGCGAGGTCCTCGAGATGGTCGGCCACGAGCCGGCGAAGCTGCCCCGCGTTGGGCATGTCCGGCGCGATCTGCAGAAGCAGGCATTCCTTGAGGTCGCGGGCGGCCACGCCCGGCGGATCCATCGACTGCACCACGCGGAGCGCCTTCTCGAGCCGCGTCAGCTGGTCGGGTGGCCCGTCGGGATCGACGAGTTCCTCGAGCGGCATCGGCAGGTAGCCGTTGGCGTCGAGGTTGTAGATCACGCGGTCGGCCGCCTCGCGGTCGGTCTCGGAGAGATCCTCGTTGGCGAGCTGCTCGTGGAGGTGGTCGCAGAGCGTCTCCGGACGCTCTGCCATGTTGGCCATGACATCGAGGTAGCGGTCGCCCGCCTGCTCGATCTGCGACGCCGACGGCCGGCTGCGGTCGTCGTCGCTGTCGGGATACTCGTTGGCCCAGTCGTACGTCCGCTCGAAGTCGGCCTGGTTGGCATGCTCCTGATCGACGATGAGCGGCTTCTCGTCGACCGTCTTCTCGGGCCCGGTCGGCGGCGGCTCCACCACGGCGGCGGCCCCCTCGGCGACGGGGCCGTCCTGGCCCGCCTCGTCGACCTCGAGCGTCTCGTTGTTCTGGATCTCCTCCTCGATCCGCTCCTCGAGGGCCATCACCGGCAGCTGCAGGATCTCCATCGACTGGATCATGCGCGGCGCAAGCACCTGCTTCTGCGCCATCCGCATTTCCTGGCCGAACGACATCCGCATTGCAGCAATCCTCGTGCCGATCCGGGATCCGCCCCCGGCGTTCCTGAAGCACCCTTAAGAATACCGCGGTTTGGCCGGACCTGCGCGGCACGCGGCCCGCGTGCAGCCGACGATCAGAACTTCCGCCGGCCGGTCAGGGCATCGACCAGCATGTCGCGGTTTGCCTGCTCGAGCGACGCTCCCACCGTGAGCCCCCGGGCCAGCCGGGTGAGTTCCACGGGCTGTCCCTCGAGCCGCCGGGCGACGACGAGCGCCGTGGCATCACCCTCGACGTTGGGAGTGGTCGCGAGGATCACCTCGCGGACGCCGCCGGCGGCCACGCGGGCGGCAAGCGCGTCGAGCGTCAGGCCGTCGGTTCCCTTTCCTTCGAGCGGCGCGACGCGGCCCTGCAGCACATGATAGAGGCCGCGGTAGCTTCCCGCCTGCTCGAGCGCCAAGAGGTCGCGCACCTGCTCCACAACGCAGATCGTCGAGGCGTCGCGACGGGGGTCGGCGCAGATCGCGCACTGCTCGCCCTCGGCGAGGTTGAAGCAGGTGCGGCACGGCCGCAGGTTTTCCTTGACGGCCCGGATCGCGTCGGCGAACCCCAGCGCGTCGGCGCGGGGCATCGAGAGCACGTGATACGCGAGCCGCTCCGCCGTGCGCCGCCCGATGCCCGGCAGGTCGGCGAACGCATCCACCAGGTTCGCCACCGCCCCACGCTTCTCAGGCATCGGTGTCCTCCGAGTCTCGGGCGACGGCGTCTTCGTCGGCGCCCGCCAGCGCGGTGCCGCTCGGCGCCGCGGCGGTCACGGCTGGCCGCGGTTCCCGCAGACGGGGCGGCTCCACCTTGCGAATCGCGGCGTCGAACACGGCGCAGGCATGGGCCACGAGCGGATGCTCGGCAGCGCCGCGGACGAGCGACGCCTGCGTCGGCACGGCTGCCAAGCGGGCGGGCTCCGGGGCGGCTGCCACGGCCGGCGCCTCGGCCAGCACGATCGCGTGCCGCACCCGCCTGCCGGCCAGCGACTCCAGCGCCCGCCCGATCGCCGCCGCCTGTTCCGGCCGCCGCAGGAACGCGGCGGCCGTGGCGGCCTGGGCCGGCAGGGCGATCTCGAGTTGGTCCTCGCGCCACGCAGCCCCGTGGGCCTCCGCGGCGAAGTCGGCGGCGAGCCCCTCGAGCGCGGCGGCCACGGTTCGCCAGGCGGCTCCGGCATCGGCGGGAAGCCCGGGGGCGATCGCCGGAGAAGCATCTGCCGCCCCGCCGCTCGCGGGGCCGGAGGCCTGTTCGTCGACGGAAGCCGCCACGGGCGGTGCCGCCGCGCGGGATGGCGGCTCAGCCGAGGGCGTCAGGTCGGCCGTTTTTTTTTGAGGCGCAGGCGGCGCGGGGGCAGCCCGCGGTGGGCTCACGCGTGCCGCGGGCTGCGGAGGGGCACCCGCCTCGCCACCGCCGGCGGCGAGGCGATCCACCGCAGTCGCGAGGCCCTCGAGATCCTCGAGCGTCGCCAGGCGGATCACGGCCATCTCCGCCAGGATCGCGGCGTGGCCGCTCGTCCGCATCCGCGACAGCGACTGGTCGAGAATCTGCAGCATCGCGAGCAGCGTCGCGGTGCCGAGCTGCCCGCCGACCGCCACGAGATCCACGCCCAACCCTGCCGAGAGCGTGAGCTGCGATGCGTCGCAGCCGACGCTCGCCAGCAGGCACTCCCGCAGGGACGCGATCAACTGGTCGAGCACGCCGCCCGGGTCGGCGCCGCCCTGCAGCGAGGCGTCGAGCGCCGCCACCGCCCGAGCCGGCTCACGCCCCGCGACGGCGGTGAGCAGCTCGCCGATCCGCTCCTCGCGGCCCGTCCCGATCAGGGCATGCACGTCGTCGACGCCGATCGAGCCGGCCGCCGAGCCGAGCAGTTGCTCGAGCAGCGACTGGCTGTCCCGCATGCTCCCGGCGGCACGGCGGGCGATGAGCAGGAGCGCCTCGGCCGAAACCTCTGCTCCCTCCGCCTCGACGATCTGGGCGAGCCGCCGGGCGATGGCCGGCGTGTCGACCGTCGTGAAGTCGAATCGCTGGCACCGGGAGAGGATCGTGATCGGCAGTTTTTCGGGTTCCGTCGTGCAGAGCACGAACTTCACGTGCGGCGGCGGCTCCTCCAGCGTCTTGAGGAGGGCGTTGAAGGCCTCCCGCGTGAGCATGTGCACTTCGTCGATGATGTATATCTTGTAGCGGCCCCGTGCCGGCCGCACGGCGACGTTCTGCCGCAGCTGCCGGATCTCGTCGATGCCGCGGTTGCTGGCGGCGTCGATCTCGACCACGTCCACATCCTGCCCCGCCGCGATCGCCCGACAGGAGTCGCAGGCGTTGCACGGCTCGGCGGCCGGGCCGCGCTCACAGCACAGGGCCTTGGCGAAGATCCGGGCGGCGCTCGTCTTGCCCACGCCGCGGGCGCCGGTGAAGAGATAGGCATGCCCGATCCGGCCCGACTCGATCGCCCCCGAGAGGCCGCGAGCCACGTGCTCCTGGCCCACGAGATCGGCGAAGAGCTGCGGCCTGTAGCGCCGCGCCACCACCTGGTAGCCCGCCGCGGGCCGTCCCCCGGCGTCGGTCACGGTCGGATCGGACATCGCGATCGGGCCTCGGGCGGTGGAGGGGCGAGGGCAGCCGGAGGCCGATGAGAGGCCCACCGCACAAAGAGACGACTGCTTATGGCTGCTGCGGTTAGGCCCTGACCAGGTTCACAGGTCCCCATCGCAGGGGCCTCTCATCGGCATCCGCACTCCCCTGATTTCTACGTTCCGCCGGCGCAACGGTCAAAGGCTGATACATTTCCGCCCATGGCGTCGAGCACGTCCCCCATGATGCAGCAGTTTGAGGCGGCGAAGGCCCGCTGCCCGGGGGCGCTGGTGCTCTTCCGCATGGGCGACTTCTACGAACTCTTCGGCGACGACGCCCGCGAGGCTGCCACGCTCCTCGACCTCACGCTCACCAGCCGCGACAAGGGCCCCGACGCGCTGCCCATGGCGGGCTTCCCGCATCATCAACTCGACAACCACCTCGTGCGGCTGGTGGCGGCCGGACGGCACGTCGCCATCTGCGAGCAGATCGACGACCCCAAGACGACCAAGGGACTGCTTCGCCGCGAAGTCACGCGGATCGTGACGCCGGGCATCGCCGCCGACGAGGCGCTCCTCGACCCCTCGCGGCCCAACTGGCTGCTCGCAATCCTGCCCACGGAAGGCCGTGATGCGGAACGCGCCGAGGTGGGCCTCGCCTGGATCGATGTCGCGGCCGGCCGCTTCGAGGCGGCGGTGGTCGACCGCGACGACGTGATCGACCACGTGCTCCGGCTCGACCCCGCCGAGTGCCTCTGTGCCGAGAAGCATCGCACGGCCGTGGCCGAACTCGTGCAGGCGGCGGGCAGACGGCTGGTGACCACACGGCCGGACTGGTGGTTCGATCGGGCCGCCGCAGAGACGGCCCTCGACCGGGCGCTCGGGGGCCGTCGGCTCGAGGGGCTCGGCTTCGAGCCCTCCGCCGACGCGGTGGGGATCACCGCTGCCGGCGCGATCGTCGCCTATCTCGAGGAGAACGAGCCGGCCGCGGTCGCCCGCATCGACACGCTCGCAGCCTGGCGGCCGGGCCGTCGGCTGGAGATCGACGAGGCCTCGCGGCGAAGCCTCGAACTCGTGCGGGCGGTGGCGACCGGCCGTCGGGAGGGATCGCTGGCCGGCGTGCTCGACCGCACCCGCACGCCGATGGGCGCGCGGCTGCTCGGCGAGTGGCTCGCCGCGCCGCTGGTGAACGAGCCGGCGATCATCGACCGCCTCGATGCGGTCGCGTCGCTCGTGGCCGATGCCTCGCTGGTCTCACGCCTCGCGGAGACGCTCGCCGGCACGGGCGACCTCGAGCGACTCGTGGGGCGCGTGGTGACGGGCCGTGCCGGGCCGCGCGACCTCGAACGCATCGGCCGCACCGCCGCCGTGCTGCCCGGTATCGTCGCGGCGCTCGCCGGCTGCGACGGGCTGCTCGGCGATCTTCGCGACGGCCTCGACCCCTGCCCCGACCTCGCCTCCCGGATCACCGCCACGCTCCGCGAGGGCTGCCCGGTGTTCGCCCGCGACGGCGGCTTCATCCGCCCCGGGTTCGACGCCCGCTTCGACGAGCTCGTCGAGCTCGCCAGCGGCGGCAAGGAGTGGATCACCCGCTACCAGGCGCAGGAGATCGAGCGGACGGGCATCGCCTCGCTGAAAGTGGGCTACAACCGCGTGTTCGGCTTCTTCCTCGAGGTCGGCCGTGCCCACGCCGAGAAGGTGCCGGCCGGCTACATCCGCAAACAGACGGTGAAGAACGCCGAGCGGTACACCACGCCCGAGCTCGATGAAAGGCAGCGGCAGGTGCTCGGTGCCGAGGAGGAGGGCGTCCGCCGCGAAATCGCGCTGCTCGACGAGTTGCGGGCCTTCGTGGCCGGCGAGCGGTCGCGGCTCGACCGGGCCGCCGAGGTGCTCGCGACCCTCGACGTCCTGCTGTCGTTCGCGGAGGTGGCCCGGGCCCGGGGCTGGGTGCGGCCCGAGATCACGACCGGCGGCGAGTTGCTGATCGAACAGGGCCGCCATCCGGTGCTCGAGGAACTGCTCGCCGCGGGCACGCTCGTGGCCAACGATCTCGCCCTCGCGGCCGCCGGTGACGCGGCCCCGGCGATCCTGCTCGTCACCGGCCCCAACATGGGCGGCAAAAGCACCTTCATCCGCCAAGCGGCGCTCGTCACCGTGCTCGCCCAGGCCGGCAGTTTCGTGCCGGCGAAGCGGGCCCGGGTCGGCATCGTCGACCGCCTCTTCGCCCGCATCGGCGCGGGCGACGACCTCGCCCGCGGTGCGAGCACCTTCCTCGTGGAGATGGCGCAGACCGCGCGGATCCTCAACCGGGCCACGCCCCGGAGCCTCGTGATTCTCGACGAGGTTGGCCGGGGCACGAGCACCTTCGACGGCCTCGCCATCGCCCAGGCGGTGGTCGAGCACCTTCAGGCCCGCGTGGGCTGCCGCACGCTCTTCGCCACGCACTACCTCCAGCTCGCCGCGCTCGACCGGCTGGCGGGCGTGGCCAACGTGCAGGTGCTCGTGAAACAGCACCACGACGCCCTCGTGTTTCTCCACCAGGTGGTCCCTGGCGCCGCCGACAAGAGCTGGGGCGTGCACGTGGCCCGGCTCGCGGGCGTGCCCACCGACGTCATCGAGCGGGCCCGCGACCTCCTGATCGGCTTCGAGTCGGACGCGGCCACCCCGGCGAAGGGCCGCCGCAAGCCGGCGCCGCAGGATCAGCTCCCGCTCTTCGAGTGACGCGTGGCGATTCCTGCATCGGGAAGCCCAATCGCGTGAGCGATGGGGACTGCGTAGTCCTCTCGCCCAACCCGGCGATGGGCTCGCCACGCCCCATCGCCGGACGTTCGCTGCGTCGACCAATCCGCTTTGGCGGATCGGTGCCCGCTGCCAATCCTGTTCGGCACGGGATTTGCGCACCAGAAGCCAGGCAGCCCAGGCCGACTGAGGCGAGTTGCGCTCTGGTCGGCCGGGCGATAGTGTGCCCGTCATGTCCGGACCGACGAAGCGAGAGATCCGCGACCAGGACGTGC
>JBJTDZ010000075.1:0-19220 GCA_046092585.1 Pirellulales bacterium
CACCACGAGACACGCCCCCCAGCGCACACGCGTTGGGGCTTCCCGCGGGAGCGCACGGCCGGCGCCGGGGCACGGGCAGCCCCGAGCCGGTGTGATGCGGGTATGATTTTCACCCGCACCGAATTCTCTGGCTCCGCGGACTGTCACGCATGAAGGTTCTCGTCACCGGCGGTGCCGGGTTCATCGGCAGCCATATCGTCGACGGCCTTCTTGCCGCGGGGCATGCCGTAGCCGTGCTCGACGATCTCTCCAGCGGCTCCGCCGACAACCTCCCCCAGGGCGTGCCGCTCCACGTGGCCGACATCGTCGACACCGCAGCGGTGGTCAGGGTCTTCGCCGCCGAGCGGCCTGACGCGGTCTGCCACCAGGCCGCGCAGATGTCGGTGAGCCGTTCGGTCCGCGAGCCGCTGTTCGACGCCAAGGTGAACTGCCTGGGCCTGATCAACGTGCTCGATGCCGCCGTGGCCCATGGCTGCGGGCGGGTCGTGTTCGCCTCGAGCGGCGGCGTGCTCTATGGCGACGTCACGACGCCGGCGCCGGAGTCGACGCCCGCCAACCCGGTGAGCCCCTATGGGATCACGAAATGGGTGGGCGAACGCTACCTCGCCTTCTACGCGGCCGAGCACCGGCTCGCGGCGGTGGCACTCCGCTACTCCAATGTGTACGGGCCGCGGCAGAATCCGCACGGCGAGGCGGGCGTGGTGGCGATCTTCTGCAAGAAGCTCCTCGCCGGCGAACCGGCCACGATCAACGGCGACGGCCGCTATGTTCGCGACTATGTCTACGGCGTCGACGTGGCCCGGGCCAACGTGCTGGCCCTGGAGGCGGCCGGTGGCCGCTGCGGCCCGGGCACGCTCACGAGCTTCAACATCGGCACCGGGATCGGCACCGACGTGGTCGAACTCGAGGCCCTGATCCGTCCGGCGGTGGTGGCCGCGGCCGCCGCCCGGGGCCGAGCCGTGTCGGCCCCGACGCCGCGCCACGGCGCAGCGCGGCCGGGCGATCTGCGGAGCAATCTCGTCGACGCGTCGCTCGCGCGCACGGTGCTCGGCTGGCAGCCGAGCGTGTCGCTCGCCGACGGCATCGGCCGCACGGCTGCGTGGTTCGCCGACCGGGCGTGAGCCGTTCGTTGCGACGCCCCCCCGGGCCGGGAACTGCCGTTTGCCGGGGCAGGGGCGGCTGCTACCGTCCCCGGCCCATGACGTCGCCCCCCGCCACCGCCACCCCGTCGCCGTTCGCAGGACGTACCGCGCTCATCTGCGGCATCGGCGGCCAGGATGGGGCCTACCTCGCCCAGCATCTGCTCGGGCTCGGCTACACCGTGGTCGGCACCAGCCGCGACGCGCAGGCCTCACGGTTCACGGGCCTCGAACGGCTCGGCATCCGCGATCGTGTCACGGTCGTCTCGATGTCGCTCGTCGACTTCCGCTCCACCTTCCAGGTGCTCGCGCGGACGGGACCCGACGAGGTCTACAACCTGGCGGGCCAGACGTCGGTGGGCCTTTCGTTCGACCAGCCGGTGGAGACGTTCGAGAGCATCGTGGTCGGCACGGTCAACCTGCTGGAGGCGATCCGCCTGCTGGGCGCGCCGAGTCGGCTCTACAACGCCGGCAGCTCGGAGATGTTCGGCAACGCGGGCGACGAGCCCGCGGGAGAACGCACGGTGCTCAGGCCCCGCAGCCCCTACGGCATCGCCAAGGCGACGTCGTTCTGGCAGATCGCCCAGTACCGCGAGGCCTACGGGATCCGCGCGGCCACGGGCATCCTCTTCAATCACGAGAGTCCGCTGCGGCCGGAGCGGTTCGTCACGCAGAAGATCGTCGCCGCGGCCTGCCGCATCGCGCGGGGCGAACAGCATTCGCTCGCGCTCGGCGACCTCTCGGTGCACCGCGACTGGGGCTGGGCTCCCGAATACGTGGTCGCGATGCACCGCATGCTGCAGCTCGACGAGCTCGAGGATTTCGTCATCGCCACCGGCCGCACGCACTCCCTCGAGGAGTTCGTGGCGGCGGCGTTCGCCGCCGTCGGCCTCGACTGGCGACGGCACGTGGTCCGCGACCCTGGGCTGGTTCGACCCTCGGAGATCGAGCGGGGCGTCGCCGACACCCGCCACGCCACCGCGCGGCTCGGCTGGACGGCCCGCCACGCGATGCCCGACGTCGTGCGGATGATGGTCGAGGCCCGGCTCGCGGGCGCGCCGGCCGCCCCCCGCCGCGCCGCCTGAGCGTCGCACCCGGGGGTCGCCGCAGGCCTCAGTCGCCGAGGCCCGCCACCGCCCCGGCGGCGATCCGCCGCATGAGCGACGCGGAGCGGAAGTATTCGGGCAGGGCATGCCGCGGGCCGACCACCGGGGCCGCGTCCGCCGCCGAGAACTCCACGTGGGCCGGCACGACGCGGCGCGACATCCCCACCACCCCGAGGGCGTCGGAGTTGGACTCGCGGTCGAGGTGCGGGAACATCCTCAGCGCGAGGTCTCGGGAGTTGGTCACGAGCGTGAGCCGGTTGATGCCGATCGTGGCACCGCCGAACTGGCCGCGGGGCGCGAGCGCGTCGGCCCGCATCGCCGGAACCACGAGCACCAGGTGCGTCCGGCCCGGCCGCGAGGCCCACCCGGCAACCGGGCTTTCCGCCGGCGCCGCGACGAGATCGGAGAGTGCCTCGGCGGCGACCACCGCACCGAGGCTGTAGCCGATGATCGCCACGGGCTGCTCGGGCGACACCCTGCCGAGAAGCCAGGCGAGATAGTGGCCATCGGCCGACGAACGCCGATAATTCTCGCGGCTCGAGGCGATGAGCCGACCCCGCTGCTGGCTCGGCCACGAGAAGATGACCGTCCGCGGCGACACCGCCGTCGAGGCCGCGGCGATCTGCCGGGCGATCGACACGCCCTGCGACTTCGCCTCCGACGACTCGTAGCGGTTACCGTGGATGAAGACGACGAACGGCCGTCCGGGCTCGGAGAGCAGGTCGGCGACGTCGGCGGGCTGCCAGCGACCGGCGACCCGCCGCTCCACCTCGACGTCGGCGTGGTCGGGCAGACCGCAGATGCCCGGCAGCCGGCGTGTGCTGACCGACCAGACGTCGTCGTCGCAGCCGCCGGCGATCACGCGGCCGACGTTCGCGGCGAGGGCGAGGCATCCGAGCAGGGCAAGCAGGTGACGGGAGGGCATGGCGATGCGAGCGTTCGTTGGAGGTCGAACCATGAGTTGCCGGTCGGCGGCACGCTGCAACTCTAGCACCGCCCGCCGCGACATCTTTCGCAGCCACCACGACCCCGCCCCCCGCGCACGATCGTCACCACCGGCAGCCACGGCATCACCCGTCGGGGCCCGTCGCGCCGGCCGCCACAATTCGTGCGTCCCGGCCGGCCGCGCGCGGATCATGAGGTAGGGTTCCGTTGGCGTCGTCGGCGACGGCGCCGCGGATGGCCCCCCGAAGCCATCCGCCCCGTCCGTCGGTGGTGGAGGGTGTGAGCATGACCCGCGTGATGTGTCTGGCGATCGCGGTGGTGAGCCTGGCCGCGGCGCCCGGCTGCAGCAGCTGCATGGGAAGCTTCGGCAGCTGCCGCCGCCCGTCGTTCATGGAGTTTCGGTCGTGCGGCCGTGACGCCGAGCCGTGTGCGGCCCCCGCCGCTCCGGTGTGCGCCCCTGCCTGTGCACCGACGTGCGAGCCGGCCTGCGGATCGCCGTCGCCGTGCTGCGAGGGAGGCATGTCGGCCCCCGCTGGCGCACCGGTCGTGGGACAGCCCGCCACGTTCAGCTGACGCGACGACACTCGCGCCGGCCGGAGGGGCCGGCGCGCGACTCGACCATCTCCCTCCGGTGACGCGCCGTTCACGCCGGCCACGCGTCGGGCAAGCGGCACGCTGTGTGCCCGCTCCCGATTCGAGCGGCTCGTCACCGGGGGGAGATCGCTTTTTTCGGCGGTATACTCCCGACGTTCGCCCCGTTCGGAGTCGCCATGTTCGAGTCGCTGACCGCGTCCCTCTCGTCCGCCATCAACTCGCTCCGCGGCCGCGGCAAGCTCAGCGAGGCCAACATGCGGGAGGGCCTCGAGGCGGTGAAGACCGCGCTCCTCGAGGCCGACGTCGCCTACGACGTGGCCGACGGCTTTCTGCGCCGGGTCGCCGACGGGGCGGTCGGGGCGAAGGTGCTCGAGTCACTCGACCCCGCGCAGCAGCTCGTCGGCATCGTCCACCGCGAGCTCGTCGGACTCATGGGGCCGGTCGATCACTCCCTCCATCTGGCCGACGGCACCACGACGATCCTCATGCTCTGCGGCCTGCAGGGGTCGGGCAAGACCACGTCCTGCGCCAAGCTGGCCAAGCGGATCAAGGAGCAGGGCAGGGGGGTGATGCTCGTCGCGGCCGACCTTCAACGTCCTGCCGCCATCGAGCAGCTCGCCGTCCTCGGCCGCCAGCTCGGCATCCCGGTGCATACGCCGGCCGACATGCCCGGAGGCAGCACCGATCCCGTCGCCGTCTGCAACGCCGGCGTGGCCCGGGCCAGGCGGGAGCACGTGTCGGTGGTGATCCTCGACACCGCCGGCCGCCTGGCGATCGACGAGCCCTTGATGCGGGAGCTCGCCACGATCGACCGCTCGGTCGGCCCCGACCAGGTCTACCTCGTCGTCGACGCGATGACCGGCCAGGACGCCGTCAGAAGCGCTAAGGCGTTCCACGACGCCCTCGAGCTCGATGGCCTCATCATGACGAAGCTCGACGGCGACGCTCGCGGCGGCGCGGCGCTCTCCGTCAAGAGCGTGACGGGCGTGCCGATCAAGTTCATCGGCACTGGCGAGCAGGTCGATGCCCTCGAGGATTTCCACCCCGAGCGGTTGGCGGGCCGGATCCTCGGCATGGGCGACGTCGTGTCGCTCGTCGAGGAGGCCCAGCGCAAGTTCGACCAGGAGGAGATGAGGCGGCAGGAGGAGCGGCTGAAGGCGGGCGAGTTCACGCTCGACGACTTCAAGAAGATGCTCCTCCAGACCCGCCGTCTCGGCCCGCTCGGCAAGGTGCTCGGCATGATCCCGGGCATGGGCGGCATGCAGGAGATGCTGGGCGGGGCCGACCTCGAGAAGGACATGAACCGGCTCTTCGGCATCATCGACTCGATGACCCCCGACGAACGACGCAACCCTTCGCGGATCATCGACCAGTCGCGCCGGCGGCGGATCGCGACGGGCGCCGGGGTCGACCTCCACGAGGTCGGCGATCTCGTCAAGCAGTTCGACGGCATGGCCGCGATGATGAAGGGCATGGCGGGGCTCGGCATGCGGGAGCGGATGCAGCAGGTGCAGCAACTGCAGGCGCAACTCTCCAACCCCGCCGCCCGCCTCGGCAGGCCGAAGGGCGACACCGGCAAGCGGCTCACCGCCGACGAGCGGCGCAAACTCAAAAAGCAGAGGGAGAAGGAGGCCCGCCGCAGGAAGCGGACGGGAGGCGAATGACGCCCGCCGCGAGCCACCGCAGGGCTGATGCCGCCCCACAGCGGCGGTTTTCCCGGGTAAAAAGCCGAAATTCCTCGGGCGCCGACCGGGCCTTGGGTTCCGTCCCGCGTCGGCTACGATAAGGGGCTCGATTCACCCCAGAGCATTCCCCGGAGCTGGAGATCCTCGACCGTGGCAGTGGCAATTCGAATGAAGCGGATGGGCCGGAAAAACCGCGAGTACTACCGCATCTGCGCGACCGACCGGCGCAGCCCCCGCGATGGCCGCGTGATCGAGGAGCTCGGCACCTACGATCCGCACGTCTCCGAGACCGACGCCCGCTGCACGCTCGACGGAGCGCGGGTCGACTACTGGCTCTCCGTCGGCGCACAGCCGAGCGATGCTGTCCGCGTGCTCATCAAGAAGTACGGAACGAATGGCACGCGTCTGAAGGAGATGGAGCAGGCCCGCGCCAGGCTCGCGATGCCGCGGCTCGTCCCTGATCCCGGTGAGCCCGCATTCGTGCCCGCCCCGAAGGTCGAGCCGACCGCAGCAGGCGAGGCTGCCGCTCCCGCCGAGGTCGTCGCGCCAGCGGAGGCCGCCGAGGTCGCCGCTCCAGCGGAGGCCGTCGCGACCGCGCCCGTCGCCGAAGAGCCCAAGGCCGAGTAACCAGCCACGCCGTCTTCGCCTCGACACCTCGTCGCGGCGAACCGTCGCGTGCGGAGCTAGTTTGTTTGTCGCCATGCGCATCGACATCGTCACGCTGTTCCCCGAGATGTTCACGGGCTTCCTCGACGGAAGCCTCCTTGGGGCGGCGCGCCGCGCGGGCCTCGTCGACGTGCGGCTGACCAACATTCGTGATTTCGCCGAGGGTGTTCACCGGCAGGTCGACGATCGGCCGTTCGGGGGCGGACCCGGGATGCTCCTGATGCCCGGACCGGTCGTGAACTGCGTCGAGGCGGTTCGATCGGAGACGGCCTCCCCGGGCCGCACGCTGCTGCTCACCCCGGGCGGCCGGCGGCTCGACCAGTCGCTCGTCGAGGAACTCGCGCGGCTCGACCGCCTCGTGCTCGTCTGCGGGCGATACGAGGGCTTCGACGCCCGCATCGCGACGATCCTCGGGGCCGATGAGGTCTCAATCGGCGACTTCGTGCTCTCGGGTGGCGAAGTGGCGGCGATGGTGGTGGTCGAGGCCGTCACCCGCCTCGTGCCGGGCGTGCTCGGCCACGAGGAGAGCGCCGGCCAGGATTCCTTCTCGGGGGCGGATCGGCTGCTCGAGGCACCTCAGTACACGAGGCCACGGGAGTTCCGCGGCCTCGCCGTTCCCGAAGTCCTGCTCTCCGGCGATCACGGCCGCATCGCGACCTGGCGGCGGGAGCAGGCGATCGCCGCGACGGCCCGTCGCGACCGCCCCATGTCCGTCCACGCCACGCACACCCCCTGAACACGAACACCCCCAAAAGGAGACCGTCATGAACCGCAAGATCCTGGCCGCTGTCGAGGCCTCGAGCCTCAAGCCGGACGTATCCAGTTTCGATATCGGCGACACCGTCGACGTGCACACCCGGATTCTCGAGGGCGAGAAGGAGCGGGTGCAGATCTTCAACGGCGTCGTGATCGCCAAGAGCGGCTCCGGCAGCCGTGAGATGTTCACCGTGCGGCGTATCGTGGCCGGCGAGGGCGTGGAGCGGAAGTTCCCGGTGCACTCGCCGAAGATCGCCAAGATCGAGGTCAAGCGGTCGGGCATCTCGCGCCGGGCGAAGCTCTATTACCTCCGCGACCGGGCCGGCAAGTCGACGCGGCTGCGTGAGAAGCGCGATGAAACGACCGGCGCGACGGCGAAGCCCGCGGCCGCCAAGGGCAAGAAGGCCGCGGCCTCCACCTGACGGCCCGCCGCACCGTGACCCCGTCCCGCGACGAACTCGGCCGCCGCGGCGAAGACGAGGCCGCCGCCTACCTGCGGCGGCTTGGCTACCGGATCGTCGGCCGTCGGGAGCGGATTCTCCGGGGCGACATCGACATCGTCGCCCTCGACGACCGAACGGTGGTGTTCGTGGAGGTTCGCACCCGCTCGGCGACCACGCATGGTCATCCCGCAGAGACCGTCGGGCGTGCCAAGCAACTGCGGATCGCCACGCTGGCCAACGCCTACATCCGGCGCCACCGGCTCCAGGACACGAGCGTGCGGATCGACGTGGTGGCCGTCACCTTCGACGCCGAGGGCCGTGCCGTCGTGGAGCACTACCAGAACGCCTTCGACGATCCGGGCTGAACCACGCTGCCCCGCTCAGCGGACGGGCCCGAGATCCGCAAGGTCACCCGCGGACTGAAAGACGGTGAAGCCGTCCGTCGGCAGCCGGCGGGACAGCTTGGCGAGCCGCTCGCGAACCTTGGCCCGCGAGGCCCTGGTCGGCACCTCGCGGATCATGATCCCGGCCACCTGGTCGGGCCGACGGCGGGCAATGGCGGCATACACCTCCGGATCCCGCTCGCCCGAGTCGCCGACGAGCAGGAACCGGCGCGCCGGGAAATCGTCCATGATCTGCTCGATGGTCCGCCGCTTCGAACGCTTGCGTGACGGCAGGCGACCGAGCGGCGTCGAGTCCTTGAGGCGGAAGAGCTTGAGGTGCATCGATCCGGCGGGCAGCCCGACGTCGCCCAGGAAGCGGCAGAGGCAGGCGGAGAGCTGCCACGGGCTGCTCGACACATAATGGAACTCCGCGCCCGACTCCTGCCAGCGGCGGTACACGGCAGGCATCCCCTCCACCGCCATGAACTCCCGCACAAGCGTGTTGCGGAGCAACTCCCGGCGGTCGGCCACGTTGGTGACCTTCACGGTATCGTCGATGTCGGACACGATCGACGTGCCGGTCTCGGCGACGAGGTGAATGCCCCCGGTGGCGGGCGCCTCCACGCCACCGTCGGCATCTTCGACGACGCCCGCATAGTCGAGCCGCAGGCCACCTGCCGGCTGCGACGTCGCCCACGCGGCGGCGAAATCGGCATCGAACGACACCTCGGCGCGAAAATGCCCCGTGCGGTCGGAGACGCCCGGGGCGATCTCGCGATCGCCGAGCCGAATCCGCACCCGGCGGCCGGCGAGCCGCTGGAAGAAGAACGCCTCGGCCCGCCGGCGAAAGACGTCGGACTCCAGCTGCGACTCGTCGAGGTCGAGGAGGCGGCGGAGCACGGCCACGGCCAGCACCCGTCGACGGCTCTTTTCCGGCAGCGGCCGGGCGACCATGCCGGCGATCGTGGCGGTCCAGCCGGTCGGCGTCCGCCGGGCGTAGGTTGGAAAGAACACGATCATGCCGCGCCGCACCGCCGGAACGCTTGAAACGGGACGCCCGCCATCTTACAACCTTCCGCGTCGTACACGGCCGCTCTGCGGTCGTCCGCCACTCGGAGACAGGCAATGGGCGTCAAGAAGACGGGCAAGGGTCGCCGCAAACTCGGCCAGAAGAAGCGCCGCATGCGGGCCCGCATCCGCCACCGTAAGGGCTGAGCCGCCCCGGCCCCGCGCCGCGGCGGTGCCCCTGCTCGCGGCAGGATCGTCACAGTTTGCCGCGCCCGCCCCTCACCTCCATCGACCGGCCCTCGGGTTTCCTTGCCGCGCCCCCGGCGTGGGGTAGTGTTGCGAGGCTTCCGACGACCGCCCGTGTGCGGTCCCTCGTGCGTCCCGTTCGAGCGGGCACGGAGGCCGACGAGGAGGATGGAGCGATGCGTGCACAGGATTGGAGCCGGCGGCTGGTGGCCGCGGCGGCGGTGATCGCGGCGACGACCTCGGGCGGCTGCAAGTCGCTCAACGAACGGTACATCGCGCTCGAGGTCTGGAAGTACGAGAAGTGCTTCGGCCATCTTCCCCCCGGCTTCACGCCTCCGGGCGCCGCGGTGGCCGCGCCGGCTGCGGCCCCGCCCCGCGTCTGCGGCCAGCAGGCCGCATGCTGCGAGTCAGCACCCGCCTCCGGCTGCAACAGCTGCGAAGGGGGCGCGGTCGTGGAAGGGGGCATGCCCGCCGGCATGTCGATCCCCGCCGGACCGGGAGGCTCGCCGGGTCCTGCGGCCGGTGCCACGCTGCCCACGCCCGCGGGCGTCACGGCCGGAAAGCCGGTGGTGATTTCCGACGAGGTCGTGATGCCCTGACGGGCACCGGGCGACTGCCACGCGGAGGCCGACCGGCGAACTACCCCAGCGTTTCGGCAGGGCCCGGAAAGGCGCGCCGCTCGACGTCGGATCGCCAGCGGGCGAGTGCCTCGCCGATCGTCGTCTTCGCGTCGGCGTAAGCCCGCACGAACTTCGGCACGCGGTCGGGCGAGAGACCGACGAGATCGTGCATCACCAGCACCTGGCCGTCGCAGTGGGGTCCCGCCCCGATCCCGATCGTGGGCACACCCACCGCGGACGTGATCTCCGCGGCCACCTCGGCGGGCACGCACTCCACGACGACCGCGAATGCCCCGGCGGCGGGCGCCGCCCGGGCGTCGGCCAGCAGAGCCTCCCGCTGACGCTGCAGCCGATAGCCGCCGAGTTGATGCACCGCCTGCGGCCGCAGCCCCACGTGGCCCATCACGGGGATGCCCGCCGCGACGATGCCGGCGATCACCTCCGCCTGACCGGCAGTGCCCTCGAGCTTCACCGCCTGGCAACCGGTTTCCTTGAGGATCCGCGCACAGTTCTCGATCGCGGTTCGCACCCCGAGGTGCTGCAGCGGAAACGGCAGGTCGACGACGACCAGCGCCCGCGACACGGCCCGGGCGACGATCTCCCCGTGGTAAATCATCTGCTCGACCGTGGCCGGAATCGTCGACGAGCGGCCCGCCACGACCATCGCCACGCTGTCGCCCACGAGCACGCAGTCCACGCCCGCCTCGTCGGCCAGCCGTCCGGTAGGCCAGTCGTAGGCCGTAACCATCGAGATGGGGCGACCGTCGCGGCGAGCCGCGGCGAGATCAAGCACGGTGACCCGCCGAGGAATCGCCCCCCCCGCCGGCCCCTGGGGCGTGGTCATGAGAGGCTCTTGAAAAAGTTGTCGAGATCGTCCGCGGCAGGCGGCTCGGGCGCGTCGGAGACGGGCCACTGCGGAGATTCACCGTCGGCGGCGGTCGCTGCGGGCTCGGTCGCGCCGAGAAACCCGAACCCGTCGTCACCCGCCGGCGCCGCCTCGAGCGTGGGTGCCTCCGGCGGCTCTTCCTGTCGCTCGTCATCGGCGACGGCCGGGGTCTCGGCGAGTGGCACCGTCTTCCGCTCCGCGGACTCACTCACGTCAAGCGGGGCGGCCACGGTCGTGCCGCCCGCCCCATACTCCACCATGATGCGGTAGCCGACGATCTCGAGGATGGTGCCGGAGTCGATCTCTCTCTCGACGTTCGGCTCGAGGTGCACTCCTTCGACCCGCGTGCCGTTGGTCGAGCCGAGGTCACGAATCACCACGGTGCCGTCGCGGGCGATCACTTCGCAGTGGCGCCGGCTGACGGAATCCTCCTTGAGCCTCAGCGACACACCCTCGCCACGGCCGATGACGGCCGGCAGCGACAGCCGCAGGTCCTTGGACGGCCTTCCGGAACTCGAGAGGATGACGAGGCGAACTTCCATCGGCCGCAACCCAGGTGTCGCGTGGCGGGATGGCGGACATGCCATCCCGACCACGGACAGGAACCAGAGTTTACACCCGGCCGGAGCGGCGCCAGTTCCGCCGCTGGCGAACGCGGAAAAATCCCCGCGGGCCCCGGGGATGACCTTGCGGCGGCATCCCCTGCCTCTATAATCGCTGGGCTTTTGCCGGGCAGCGGCATTCGGCACCCACGTGCCGGGATTCCCCTGCCGCCAGAGGCTCACGCGGGTGTAGCTCAGTTGGTAGAGCACCACGTTGCCAACGTGGTTGTCGTGGGTTCGAATCCCATCACCCGCTTCGTCCCAAGTGTCGGTGCCTGATCTGCTCCAGCCGGCGTTCGCCGGTGGCGGGCGGGCGGAGCCAACACCATCGCTCGCCCTGTCGCGCCGCTCTCCCCGGGACGCATCCGCGGGCGGGAGGCCTCCCTCGACCCCGTTCCGGAATCGTTCATGTCAGCGTCCGAAGCTTCCGTCGTCGCCCCCGAATCCGCCGCCGGCGAGAACCTGCCGCAGCCGCTCAACCTCGACGTGGCCGTCGAGACCGTCTCCACCTGCCAGCGGCGGGTCAAGGTGACCATCCCCCGCGAAGACATCGACCGCTATCGCGACGAAGCGATCGGCGAACTGATGCCCGCGGCGCTGCTCCCCGGCTTCCGACCGGGCCGGGCACCCCGGCGGCTTGTCAGCAGCCGGTTCAAGAGCGAACTGGCCGACCAGGTGCGGTCGAAACTGCTCACCGCCGCGATGACGCAGGTCTCCGAGCAGCAGAAGCTCTCCCCCATCAGCGAGCCGGAGCTCGACACCGCCGCAGTGCTCCTGCCCGACGAGGGGCCGATGACGTTCGAGTTCTCGATCGAGGTCCGGCCGGAGTTCGAGCTTCCGACATGGAAGGGCCTGTCGATTTCGCGGCCCGCCCGCGAGATCACCGAGGCGGACGTTGACGAGTCGCTCGGCACCATCCTGCGGGAGCGGGCCCGATTCGTTCCGCATGCCGGTGCCGCGGCGCCGGGCGACCTGATCATCGCGAGCCTCGAGTTCCGCGACGGCGACCACGTGCTCTCGCGGGCCGACGAGGTCGAGGTCGTGGTTCGCGAGACGCTCTCCTTTGCCGACGCGGAGCTCCCCGGATTCGCGAAACTCGTCGCGAAGGCGGCCCCCGGCTCCACCGTGGCCGCGACCGTGAAGGTTTCTCCCGAGGCGGCTCTCGAGGACGTCCGCGGGAAGGACGTCACCATGGAGCTCAAGGTGCTCGACGTGAAGCGGCTCGAGCTGCCGGAGTTGACGCCGGCCGTGCTCGAGGAGTTCGGGGGCTTCGAATCGGCCGAGGCGATGCGGGCGGCTGTCCGCAAGCAGCTCGAGGGCCAGCTCGAGTGGCACCGCAGGCGGCAGGTTCGCCAGCAGGTGGCCAACGCCCTCACCGCGTCGGCGTCGTGGGACCTGCCTCCCGCGCTCCTGCGGCGGCAGGCCCAGCGTGAGTTGGAGCGGGCGATCCTCGAGCTGCGGCGCAGCGGGTTCGACGATGATTCCATCCGTCGCCATGTCAACGAACTGCGGCAGAGCGTGATGGCCAGCACCGCGCGGGCACTCAAGGAGCACTTCATCCTCGAGAAAATCGCCGAGGCGGAGGGGATCGCCGACACCGCGGCCGATTACGACGAGGAGATCCGCGCGATCGCCGCCCAGTCGGGCGAGTCGCCGCGGCGGGTGCGGGCGAGTCTCGAGCGCCGCGGCCTCATGGACGTGCTCCGCAACCAGATCATCGAGCGGAAGACGATCGATCTGGTCACCTCGCACGCCTCGTTCAAGGACACCCCGTTCGAGTTCTCCCGGCCCGACGCCGAGGCGATCGACCACGCGGTCTGCGGCGTGGTCGTCGGCGAGGAGGAGATCCCGGTCGCGACGACACCCGAACCCACGGCCCGACCGCGAGCCTGACGCCCGGCCCACCTTCCTCATCCCGCCTCCGCTTCCCCACGAGGCCCGACGCCGACATGCCACGCCACAGCCTGCCGCATTCATCCGTCGCCCTTCCCGGGCCCTCGGCCTCCAGCGCCTACCGGGACTACCAGCGGCAGCGGACCATGACGCTCGGCGATCTGCTGCTCGAGAATCGCATCATCCTGCTTCAGGGCGAGATCTACGACGGCAATGCCAACGAACTGGTGATGAAGCTGCTCTACCTGCAGAGCGAGAACCGTCGGAAGGACATCCACTTCTACATCAACTCGCCGGGGGGCAGCGTCACCGCCACGATGGCGATCTACGACACGATGCAGATCCTCTCCTGTGCCGTCGCCACCTACTGCGTGGGGCTGGCGGCCAGCGGCGGCGCGGTGCTCCTCGCCGGCGGCGCCAAGGGCAAGCGGTTCGCCCTGCCACATGCCAAGGTGATGATCCACCAGCCGTACGGGCAGGTGGGCGGGCAGGTGAGCGACATCGAGATCCAGGCCGACGAGATCATCAAGACCCGCGCGGTGCTCAATGAGATCCTCGCCACCCACACCGGCCAGCCGATCGAGCGGATCGCCAAGGACACCGACCGCGACCGCTACCTCTCGGCGACCGAGGCGAAGGACTACGGCCTCGTCGACGAGGTGCTCACCAGGCCTCCCGTGACCGCCGAGGATCAGGACAAGGACTGACCGCGGCCTCGCTTCCGCACTTCCCCGGAACCACCCACGCCATGCCCCTGATTCCCTACGTCGTCGAGAAGAGCGGCCGCGAAGAGCGGGCGATGGACATCTACAGCCGTCTGCTCAAGGACCGCATCGTGTTCCTGGGCACGCAGGTCAACGACGAGGTGGCCAACGCCATCGTCGCGCAGCTGCTCTTCCTGCAGTCGGACGACCCCAAGAGCGACATTCACCTCTACATCAACTCGCCCGGCGGCAGCGTCACGGCCGGCCTGGCGATCTACGACACAATGCAGTTCGTGACCTGCGACGTGGCCACCTACTGCATCGGCCAGGCGGCTTCGATGGGGGCGGTTCTCCTTGCCGCAGGAGCCAAGGGAAAACGGCGGGCGCTGCCCAACGCCCGGATCATGATCCACCAGCCGCTCGCCGGCATGGAGGGCACGGCGGAGGAGATCATGATCCACGCCAAGGAGTTCAAGAACATCAAGCACAAGCTCAATGGCATCCTGCTGAAGCACACGGGCCACCCCCTCGAGAAAATCGAGGAAGACACCGACCGTGACCGGTTCATGTCGGCGCAGGAGGCCCGCGACTACCGCCTCATCGACGAGGTGATCGACCGCATGCCGGCCCAGGCGGCGGGGTGAGCGAACTGCGTCCAGCCGGCCGGAAGCCGACTCTTTCCCGGCCGATCCTGCGATTGCGGCTCGCCGGGAGTGTCTGCTAGCGTCTGCGGCCCTGCCGGGGTCCGGTGGGGACTGGAGACGCGTCGATGTGGTTGCTCGAGCGATGCCCGTGGTGGACGAGCCGCTGGATAGCCGCCGTCCTGCTCGTGGGCATGGCGCCGGGCTGCAAGAGCGATCTCAACCAGCAACTGCTGGAGCGCGAGCTCCGCTACCAGGAAGACCAGATCTACCAGCTTCAGGACGAGCTGCAGGACACCTGCTCCCGCCTCGAGTCGCTGACGAGCGAGAACACCAGCCTGCGGCGGCAACTGGGCGTCGGGGAGAACGACCCGCTCTCCCGCACACGACCGCTGCGGCCCACGCCGGCCACAGCCCCCCCTGCCGTCACGGTGCCCCCGGCGATCGAGATTCCCGGGGGCAGCCCGCCACCGGTCGACCGGCTCGCGCCCCCGGCGCTCGACAACATTCCTCCGCTCCCCGTGAAGCCGTCGGGGGCTGAGCCGCCGCCGCTCTCGCTTCCCGCGCCTCTGGGCGGTGCGTCCGATGCCGCGCCGCCGCCCGTGGCGGTGCCGGTCGCCTATGATCCGCCGGTTGCCGACACGCGGCCCGTGCGGCTGGTGGTCAACACGCGCTCGACCGCCTGCTTCGATGCCGATGGCGACGGCCACACCGACGGCGTCGCCGTCACGTTCGAGCCCCGCGATGCCGACGAGCGGCTGGTGCCGGCGGCAGGCAGCGTCTCGATCACAATCTTCGACACGGTCGACCCGACGGCCGTGCTCGGCGAAGCGACGCTTTCCACCGAGCAGGCGCTCGCCGAGTTTCGCCCCACGACACGGCGGCGCGGCGTGCACGTGCCGGTCCGCTGGACGGCCGGTCCTCCGGCGGGCGACCACGTACGGGCGCTCGTGCGGGTGACGGCCGCCGAGGGCGCGGTGCTGGAGACCGACGCGACGATCCCGGCCCGCTGACACAGGCCCTCGTCCGCGCGTGCCCTCGCGGTGCCATGCTGCCCGCATCGGGAAGCCCAATCGCGTGAGCGATGGGGACTGCGCTTGGCGGTGACGCAGGCTCGGGGCTGCCCGTGTCCTCTCGCCGGACGTTCGCCTCGGCAGACGCACCGCTGACGCAGCCATGCTGCCCGCATTGGGAAGCCCAATCGCGTGAGCGATGGGGACTGCGCTTGGCGGTGACGCAGGCTCGGGGCTGCCCGTGTCCTCTCGCCGGACGTTCGCCTCGGCCTTCCGGGCCGAGGCTCCCTGCACGTCCGCTGCGCTTCGCCATCCTGGCTCCGCTTGCTTCCGTAGCCCGCTCGAGGGCACGGGCAGCCCCTCGCAGATGCAACGGTGCGCTTGCTAGCCGAACACCTCCCGCGGGCGCGACAGATTACAGCCCGCGGTCTTCGAGGAAGTTGAGCAGGTCGGCGACACGGTTGGAGTAGCCCCACTCGTTGTCGTACCAGCTCACCACCTTCACGAAGTTGCCCAGGCCGATCGTGTCGACCGCCGAGAAGATCGAGCTGTGCGGATCGCCCTTGAGGTCGGTCGACACCAGCTCCTTCTCGGTGTAGCGGAGAATGCCCTTGAGCGGGCCCTCCGCCGCCTTTTTCATCGCGGCGTTGATGTCGGCCGGCGCCGCATCCTTGGTGAGGAGAGCCGTGAAGTCGACCACGCTCACGGTCGGCGTCGGCACGCGGAAGGCCATGCCGGTGAACTTGCCCTGCAGGGCCGGGATCACCAGGCCCACCGCCTTCGCGGCCCCCGTGCTCGAGGGCACGATGTTCAGTGCCGCAGCCCGCGCATCGCGGAGGTCCTTGGCGGCCGTGTCGACCGTCTTCTGGGAGTTGGTGTAGGCGTGCACCGTGGTCAGGAGGCCGCGGTCGATGCCCCACGTCTCGTGCAACACCTTGGCCACCGGCGCGAGTCCATTGGTGGTGCAGGAGGCATTGGAGATCACGTGGTGCTTCTTGGGGTCGTACATCTCGTTGTTGACCCCGAGCACGAGGGTCAGGTCTTCGTTCTTCGCCGGGGCCGAGATCACCACCTTCTTGACGCTGTCTCGCTTGTGGGCGACGGCCTTGGTGGCGTCGGTGAAGAAGCCGGTGCTCTCCACCACGATCTGCACGTCCTGGCTGCCCCACGGGATCGCGCCCGGATCCTTCTCGGCGAAGACCTTCACCTTGCGGCCGTCCACCACGATGTCGTTGCCGTCGTAGCCGACCGAGCCCTTGAAGGGGCCGTAGTTGGAGTCGAACTCGAGGAGGTGGGCGTTGGTCTTCGCGTCGGTGAGGTCGTTGAGGGCCACCACCTGCACGTCGCCGTTGAGGCCGTACTTCTCGTAGATGGCGCGGAAGGTGAGGCGACCGATGCGGCCGAAGCCGTTGATGCCGACGCGGATGGGCACGGCGAATCTCCTGGGCAGGGGGCGTTCGGCCGCCGACAACCCGCTCCTTCGCGGATGCCGCCGGCCTCTCTGGCGGGGCCGGGATGATACACGCCCCCGCGACGGCCGCTCAATCGACCACCGCGGAACGGCTAGAATCCCCGTCATGGCCGATCCCGTCGTCGAACTCGAGCACGTCCGCAAGGCCTTCACCATGCCCGGCGGCGAGACCGCGGCGGTGCTCGACATCGAGTCGTTCACGCTCCACGAGGCGGAACAGGTGGCCCTCACCGGCCAGAGCGGCTCGGGCAAGTCGACGTTGCTGCACGTGATCTCCGGCATCATGCGGCCCGATGCCGGCAGCATCCGCGTCTGCGGCCGCGACCTCACCCGTCTCGGCGAGGCCGCCGTCGATCGCCTCCGGGCCGACACGCTCGGCCTCGTGTTCCAGCAGTTCAACCTCCTGCCTGGGTTCACGGCGCTCGAAAACGTGCTGGTGGCGATGTCGTTCGGAAGCGGCAAGCCCGACCGCTGGCGGGCGGCGGACCTGCTCGCCTCGGTGGGCCTGGCCCATCGGCTCCACCACAAGCCCGCGGAACTCTCGATCGGCCAGCAGCAGCGGGTGGCCGTGGCCCGGGCACTCGCCAACCGCCCGCGGGTGATCCTCGCCGACGAGCCGACGGCGAGCATCGACACCGCCCACCAGGATCAGGTGATCGACCTGCTCACGGGCACCTGCGCCGAAAACGACGTCGCGCTGCTGGTCGTCACGCACTCCCCGGAGGTCGCCGCCCGGTTCCCGAAGCGGCTGCGGCTCGAAGACTTCAACCGCGCCGCCGTCCACCACGGCTGACGAGACACGTAACCATGTCGCTCTTCGGCATCGCTTGGCGCACCATCCGGCAGCGGCTCCTCACGAGCGGGCTCACGGCGCTGTCGCTCGCGCTCGGCGTGGCCCTCGTGGTGGCCACGCTCGTGATTGGTGACGTCGTCTCGCAGGCGTTCAGCTCGGGCTCGGGCCTGGGCTACAACATGATCGTGGGGGCGAAGGGGAGCCCGCTGCAGCTGGTGCTCAACAGCGTCTACCTGATCAGCAAGCCGATCGAGAACATCTCCTGGGACTTCTACGAGGAGTTTCTGCCCGCCGATGCCCGCCCCGACGCCACCGCCGGACGTTACGCCCGCAGCATCAAGACGGCGGTGCCGATTTGCATGGGCGACTATTACAGGGGCTATCGCGTCGTCGGCACGAATGCCGCCTCCTTCGACCGGCTCACCTACGGCGGCGGCGCCGCCCTCGGCATGCCCCGCTGGCTCGCGAGGCTGCTCGGCAAGCCCACCGCGATCTCGCCCGCCCGGCCCTTCGCCTTCGCCGGCGGCCGCAACTTCCGCGATGACGAGTTCTTCGGGGGCGTGCTCGGCAGCGAGGTGGCCGCGAAGCTCGGCCTCGCGGTGGGCGACACGTTCTCCCCCACGCACGGCGCCGACGACGGCCTCGTGCATGATCCCTTCACCGTCATGGGAATCCTCGCCCGCACCGACACACCCGTCGACCGCGGCGTCTACGTGAACATGGAGGGGTTCTTCCTGCAGGAAGGGCACGCGAAACCGGTCGAGGGCCTGGCGGTGAATGCCCCACGTGCCCGCGACGGCGAGGGCCGACCCCGCGCCCTCCCGCGCGCGCAACGGGAGGTGACGGCGATCCTCGTCGAAACGGCGTCGCTACCCGGCCTGCCCGCCGAACTCACGGCGATGGGCCTGCGCTCGACGATCAATGAGGGCCGCGACGGCCAGGCCGCGGAACCGATCCGCGAGATCAGCGTGCTGCTCGGCCTCTTCGTCCGTCCGCTCGAGCTGCTGCTGCTGCTCGTGACGACGCTGGTGGTGATCGTGTCGGCGATCGGCATCCTCGTGAGCATGGTGGGCTCGGCCCTCGAACGAAGCCGCGACGTGGCGGTGATGCGGGCCCTCGGCGCCCGACGCGGCCACGTGCTGGCGGTGGTGCTCATCGAGGCGGTGATCCTGGCCCTCGGCGGCGGCCTCGTCGGCTGGGCCCTCGGCCATGGGATCGTGGCGACCATCGGGCCACTGATCACCACGAATGCCGGCGTGTCGGTCGGCCTGCTGACGTCGGCCCCCGCGGCCGAACTGTTGCTGGTGCCTTTTCTGATCCTGCTGGCGATCCTCGCGGCACTCATCCCCGCCCTGGCCGCCTACCGCACCGACGTCGCCAAGTGGCTGGGGTGATGCTGCTGGATGCTGCTTCGCCGGCCGGGAGGCATGCTCGGCGTCGCTCGGGCTCATCGCCGAGATGGAGCGGCTGCCCCGTTGAGTGTTGGACTCAGCGAGGGGCTGCCGGTGCCCCGTCGCCGGACGTTCGCGGCGGGCATCATGCCCGCCGCTCACTCGATGCTGACTGCGCTCCGGCATCCATGCCTCCGCTGGTCAGCAACGCCGGCGACGGGGCACCGGCAGCCCC
>JBJTDZ010000076.1:0-14423 GCA_046092585.1 Pirellulales bacterium
CACCAGTCCCGGATCGCCCCCTCTGCCGCCGTCAGCGCCGTCGAGATGCTGGGCGTTGCCGGCGGCGCCGGCGGCAACGGGGGTGCCGGGGCCGTCGGTGGAATCGGCCTCAAAGCCGTGGCCGCGGTCGGCCAGGGCAGCGCCGGCGGTGACGCCGGTGCGGGCACCGCCGGTGGTGCCGGTGGTGCCGGCGGCAACGGCGGCAGGGGCGGGTGGCTGCTCGGAGCCGGCGGCGCCGGTGGCACCGGCGGCACGAGCGGGCCATGGGGCTACGGGTCGACGGCAACAACGGGCGGCGCCGGCGGCCAGGGCGGCCAGGGCGGGGCCGGTGGCGCGGCGGTGACCGGCACCAACGGCAATGGCGGAGCAGGCGGCGCCGGCGGCGCCGGCGGGGCCGGCGGTGACGGGCAGAACGGTAGCTATGGCACCGGTGCCGCATATCCGAATGCCGGCAATGGCGGCTTCGGCGGACCCGGCGGCACCGGTGGCGCCGCGGGCGGCGCGGGAGCAGTAGCCGGGACCGGGGGAGCGGGCGGCGCCGGCGGGGCCGGCGGCAAGGGCGGGGCCTATGACGCGTCCGGCAGCAGTAGTAGCTACAACTACGCGTATCGAGGTGGCAACGGCGGCACCGGTGGCACCCGCCGTGCCGCCGTTTCCGGCCGTGCCTCCGACACCGCCGGCGCCCGCCGCTCCAGGATCACCACCGGCGCCACCTTTGCCGCCGTTCACCGGGCCGGTACCGCCGGGCGCGTTGCCACCGTTTCCACCATCGCCCGGGGTGCCGGCGGCTCCGCCGGTTCCGCCGGCGCCGCCGTTGCCGGACACCGCGCCGCCCTGGCCGCCCGCGCCGCCTTTGCCGCCGTCGCCGCCGTTCCCGCCCGTGCTCCCATCGAGGACCGCGTAGTTGAAGAAGTCTCCGTTGGCGCCGTTGGCGCCGGTGCCGCCCTTCCCGCCGGCGCCGCCGTTCCCGCCGTCGCCGATGCCGAGTGCGTTGCCGCCGGCTCCGCCGGCTCCGCCGTCGCCACCAGCGGTGCTGGCGAAGCCCGGGACGTCAACATAGCTGGCCCCGCCCTGGCCGCCATTGCCGCCATTACCACCGTTACCCGACACGGCGCCGCCCCGGCCGCCCGCGCCGCCGTTGCCACCGGTGTGGCCGGCGACGAAGGTATCGGTTCCGCTCCCGCCGTTCCCGCCGTTCCCGCCGCTGCCACCGTTGCCGATCAGGCCGCCATCACCGCCAGTTCCGCCAGCACCGCCGTTCACAGGGATGCCGGTGCTGCCGACGCCGCCCGCACCGCCCGCACCGCCGTTGCCGGCGGGGCCGGTGGCCGTGGCGCCAGCAACGCCGGTATTGCCTGTGGTCCCGCCCACGCCGCCGGTACCGGCCGCGCCGCCCTTGCCACCGAGTCCGACGGCGCCGGGATCTCCGCCGGCCCCGCCAGCGCCGCCGTCGCCGGCCACAACCGCAACGAACGCGGACCAGTAGCCGCCGTCGCCGCCGGTGCCGCCGTCGGCAGGCAGCCCGGCCTGTCCGCCGGTCCCGCCCGCTCCACCGGAGCCGTTGACAGCGCCCTCACCGCCCGCGTCTCCGCCGATCCCGCCGGCACCACCCGTGCCGCCGTTGCCGCCGCTGCCGCCCTGACCGCCAGCGCCGCCGTTGATGGCAGTCCCAGGATCGCTCTCGCTGTCGGTGACGATGCCCGTCGCCCCGGAACCACCGATGCCCCCTGCGCCGCCGTCGCCGGCCGCGCCGCCACTACCGCCGATGCCTCCATTGCCGTTCGTGCCGACGACCGCGCTGCCGCCCTTGCCGCCCGCGCCGCCGGAGCCACCCGCGCCGCCGTCGCCACCGGCTTGGCCGGCGGTCGCGGCCGCGAGGGCGGTGCCGTCGAGGCCATTGGCACCCGTGCCGCCGACGCCGCCAGCGCCGCCCTGGCCACCAGCGCCACCATTGCCGCCGTTGCCGGAGATCGAGCCACCCGCGCCGCCAGCACCGCCTTGACCACCGGAGCCGCCAGTGCCGCCGGTCGAGCCCGTCGCGCCGGCGCCGCCCGCGCCGCCGTTGCCTCCATTGCCATACTGGCCACCATTGCCGCCGGCGCCGCCATTGCCGCCGGCCGCGCCCGACGTCGTCGCGGCGAAGCCGTTGCCGCCGTTGCCGCCGTTGCCGCCGCTGGTCGACGCCGCTCCCGTGGAGCCGCTGGTGCCCGCCTTGCCGGCGGTTCCGACACCGCTGCCAGCCGCGCCCGCGGTTCCGCCGCTACCCGCCGTGCCCGGGTTTCCGCCATTGCCGCCGGCGCTGCCGTCGGGCGTGGTCGCGTCGCCCGCCGCGCCGTCCCCACCGTTGCCTGCATTCCCGGCGGCGCCGCCGTTGCCACCATTGCCGCCGTTGCCGTTCGAGCCCGCAGGATCGCTGGCGTTGCCGCCGACGCCACCGCGGCCCGCGTTGCCGCCGTTGCCGCCGGTGCCGCCGTTGCCGCCGCTGAGCGTGGGATCAGTCGAGGCGAATCCGGAACCGCCGCTGCCACCGCTGCCGCCGTTGCCGCCGGAGCCGCCGCTGCCGGCGATGCCCGTGGTCACACTGCCACCGACGCCGCCGTCGCCACCCGCTCCGCCGGCCCTGCCCGCGTTGCCGTTGGGTGCCTTGCTCGTGCCCGTCGCTCCGGGCCCGCCGCTGCCGCCGTTGCCGCCGCGACCGCCGTTGCCCGCGACGCCACCCGTTGCGACGCCTCCCATGCCGCCGGAGCCGCCGTCGCCACCGAAGTTGCCCGCGCCCGAGAGGCTGCCGCCGTTGCCGCCGTTGCCCCCCGCGCCGCCGTTGCCAAACGCGCCGGTGGTGCCCGCCACCGAGCCACTGCCGCCCGTGCCCTCGAGGCCGGCGCTGCCGCCGTTGCCGCCGACACCGCCCGCGCGATTCGCGATCGAGACGGCAACGCCGCTCTGCCCGTCTCCGCCGTTGCCACCGGTGCCGCCGCTGCCGGCATTGCCGCCAGCGCCGCCAGCGCCCGGCGCGCCGGCCGCTGCAGCCGTGCCGCCGGCGAGCCCCGCGGCGCCGCCGTTGCCGCCAACGCCGCCGTTGCCGCCGTTGCCGCCATCGGTGCCGGCTTCGGCCGGGCTGCCCGATGCAGCTGCACCCGTGTAGCCCGCTCCACCATTCGCGCCCGCGCCGCCCGTGCCACCAACGCCGCCATTCCCGCCATTGCCGTCCGCACCCGCGGTGCCCACGCCACTCGCGAGGCCACCGACGCCACCATTGCCGCCCGCTCCGCCAGCCCCGCCGTTGCCGCCGTTGCCGCCCGTCGCGCCCGCCGCGCCGGCCGTCGCGCCGCCGGCACCCGTGGACCCGTTGCCACCGGCGCCACCCGTGCCGCCCACGCCACCAAGGCCGCCGGAGCCGCCGTTACCTGAGACGGAGCCTCCGGCGCCGCCCGCACCGCCATTCCCGCCAGCGCCGCCGGCTTGGCCGCTCGTGCCCGACGTGCCCGTGCTGCCGTTGGTGCCCGCCGCACCAGCCGAGCCGTTGCCGCCGGTGCCGCCAGCGCCGCCGTTGCCCACCGCGCCGCCGTTGCCGCCGACGCCGCCATTGCCGCCTCGCGCGCCGGGCGTCGTGGCGTTGAAGCCCGCGCCGCCCGCGCCGCCATTGCCGCCGGAGGTGGCCGTCGATCCGTTCGCGCCCGCGATGGCACCCGTGCCACCGGCGCCGCCGAGCCCCGGAGCGCCGCCGTTGCCGCCGGAGCCGCCGTCCGGCGTGATCGCGTCGCCGTTCGCGCCTTGGCCGCCGTCGCCCGCGAGGCCGCCGTTGCCGCCGGCACCGCCGTTGCCGCCGGCCCCCGTCGCGCCCGGGTTCGCGTTGAAGACGAACGTGGCCTTGCCACCGACGCCGCCACCGCCGCCGACGCCACCGCGACCGCCGTTGCCACCGGAGCCGCCCGTCTGGCCCGCGTCACCGGCGTTGCTGCCGTCGGCGCCGGCGGCTCCACTGCCACCAGTGCCGCCCACGCCACCCGGGCCCCCGAGGCCGCCGCTGCGGCCGCGACCGACGATCACGCTGCCCGCGCCGCCCTGGCCGCCGAATCCGCCGGTGCCGCCGGTGCCGCCGGTAGTCCCGGCGTCTCCGGGATTCGCACCGTCGATGCCAGCCGTGCCGGCCACGCCCACCTGGCCCGAGCCACCGGTGCCGCCGTTGCCGAGCAGCAGGCCGCCGACGCCGCCGTTCCCACCCGTCACGCCGATCGCCCCGGCGCCGCCCGCGCCCCCGTTGCCGATCCAGCCCGCGTTGCCACCGACGCCGCCGACGCCACCCGCGCCGCCGTTGCCGTAGATGATCCCGCCGTTGCCGCCGGCCGCGCCGGCCGTGGCGCCGGTCGCGCCGTCCGCGAACAGCTGCTGGCCCGACGTCGAGCCGATGCCGCCGGTCTGCGCCGCAGGCGGCGCGAACACCTGGACCGGAACACCGAACCGGTCGAGGGACACCGTGATCGCGACGTTCTCGACCGTGCCCGCGAACCGCGTGACGTAGCCCTGCGCGTTCACCCACACGTCGACCGGCACCGCGTCGTTGCCGAACACCGGGCTGATGCCGAGCGCCGTCAACTCGGAGAGCGGCAGCAACGACGCGAACGTCGACTTCCCGATCGTCATCGCGTACCGCGTCCCGAACGCGTCGGTGCCGACCCGCTGCGACGTGATCGGGAACTGCAGCGCGGCCAGCGTGCTCGTCGGCGTCAGCCCCTTGACGAGGCTGGTGGTGGCCACGACCGGCTGCGAACCTCCCGAGATCGAGACCCACGGCGTGCCCGTGGCGCCGAGCGCCGCGGCGTCGACGTAGGTGACCGCTCCGATCTGCCGGAACTCGGTAGCCTGGACCGAGGACACGCCGCGGGGCCGACGCGAGGCTGCCCCGCCGTCGACGCCCACGCCGACGTCGATGAGCCCCTTCGGCGTGTCGAGCGCACCCTGCGAGTTGATCTCGACTCCGTTGGCGCTGATCTCCATCTGGAAGGCATAGCGCCCGAGCTGGCTGGCCATCACGGGCGCCGTGCCCAGCGGGCCGAGCCGCACCGACAGTCCAGGCGCGGACTGGATCTGCACCAGCCTGCACGTGACGGCCAGGCTCGCGACGTTGCCCAGCACGTTGTTGGCGATCTGGTTGCCCTGCACGACCGAGCCGGTGCTCGTGCCCGTCGCCCGGAGGCCGTAGCCCCGGTTGAAGATGATCGTGTTGCCGGCCCCCGCAGCGGCACCGCCGAGCAGGATGCCCTGGGCACCCACGAGCAAGACCCCGTCGCCCGTGTTCTGGGAGAACGAGTTGCCCGACACCACCGTGCCCGTGTACGAGCCCGGCGCGACGCTCAGGCCGATGCCATTGAGCGTGCTGGCGACGTTCGTGATCCGCGAGTTCGTCGACCCGCCCAGGAAGGCGATGCCGCTGCGGCCGAACCCGCTGATCGTCGACCCCGCGACCGGCGACACGACAACGTTGTTCACGCCCTTGCCGATGACCAGGCCGCTGGTGCCCGCGGGCGTGCCGGTGCCGTCGAGGCGGAGCGGGCCATTGATCGCGACGCCTGTGGCCCTGGCCAGCGTCAGGCCGGCGAGCGGCGTCGTGCTCCCCACCGCGCCGCCGAGCGTGACGGCCTTGCCGGCGGAGAGCGTCAGCCGCTGCGCGCCGTCGATCGTGGACGAGAAGCCGATGGGGCCGCCAGCCGACAGCGACGTCGCCGTGAGGAGCCACACGGGCCCGACGAACACGAGGCTGCCCTGTGGTGAGGTCACGCCGGCCGCGAGTTGGATCCCGTTGCCCGCGCCGACGCCCGCCGTCGTGAGGCTGACCGGGCCGGCACCCTTCGCCGAGAGCGCATTGGCGACCGTGATGCGGTCGCTCGCGCCGCCGCCGGTGTTGATGCTGAGGACCTGGTTGGCCGCCCCCCTCGTCAGCGCCGCGAGGTTGATGCCGCCCGCGCCGATCGTGACCGTGTCAGTGCCGACGCCGCCCGACACGGCGAGGCCCGCGAACGCCTGGATCGTCTTCAGGTTCACCAGGATCAGGTCGTTCGCCGAATCAACCGTGATGCCGGCGATGGGGGTTGGCGTCGTCGAGATCGAGCCAGCACTGCGGGCGGCTGTGATGGTCAGCACGCCGGTCGCTGCGGAGTAGGTCGTGTGCAGGTCCGTGATCGCCGCGCCGGCGGGGTCGAGCGTCAGCACGACCTGATTGCCGACGAGGCTCACGACCATGTCGTCGGCCGCCAGCATCGACCGCGATTCCAGCGCGTCGAAGCCGTTCAGGGCGAACGAGCTCGACGCAGAGCGGCCGGAGTCACGCCCCGGGGCGAACAGCCGGCGACGCCGGACGCGGCGGCGGCGTGAGGACCGCGATGCACGGCCGGCCGTCCGCCCACGCTCCAGCCGCGTGGCGAACTCGTTGCGGCGGCGGACATGTCGGCGTCGCGAGGAACGGGTGGCCCTGGATTGGGAAGTCGTGGAACGGGAACGCTTGGCGGAGCCACGAACGAACACAGATTGCAGCAGCGACATCAAATCCTCGTAGGTGCCATTCCCTGGTGAAAACAGTCCGCATTCCCGAAGGCGAGCAGCGTCCGCCAACGCTGTTCGCCGTCAGGCTAGTCGCCGCCCGTCGCGGGTGCAAAAAAATTTGGCGAGAGCCTCCATATGGTCGAGCAAAAACACCTCCCGGCCGGAATGGCGACGGCGACCACGCGTCTCATCCGCGTGAGCGTTGCCGACCGACATCACCTCCGCCAGCCGCGGAACGGCTCGTAGAGCCGCAGCGTGAACATCAGCTCGTTCGCCGTGAACAGCGTGGGCGCCACGGAGGGATGGCCGAGGGTGTTGATCTGGAAGTATCGGTACCCGACGTCGAACGTCAGCCGATCGCCGAGCTCCCACAGCAGGCCACCGCCGAACTGCCACGCGAAATTGGAGGCCGCCGGATCGTAGAGAATGGTGCCGGCGAAGCGTTCACCGTACGCGTAGCCCCCGGCGCCGATGCCACCGCCGCCGTAGGCGCCGAACCGTTCGGTGAACATCACGTCTCGCCAGAGATTCTCCATCACCGACCACGTGCCGGCGAGCACGGTCGCGCACGGCGCCGGCTCGGGGCACGGCACGATGTACATGCTTCGCCCCATGCCCTCGGTCTCGAGCCGGAGCCGGCCGTTCGGCCGCTCGAAGGCGATGCCCAGGGCGCCCCCCGCGGCGAACAGCGAACTGTCGCCGTCGAGCGTTGGATCCGCTGCGCTCGACAGATTGGCGAATGACGGGCCGATCATGCCCGAGAGGTAGAAGCGTCGCGGGGCGCGGCCGTCCCGCCAGGCGACATCCTTGAGCGGGAGATCTTCGTCGAAGGACGCCGAACGGAGCCCCGGCACACCGAACGCCGTCAGGTCGATGCCGCTGGCCATGTCGGCAGCCGGCACGCGGACCAATCCACCCGCGAGCACGGAGGCTATACATGCAACCGTGAATAAACGGATCAACATAAAACGCTCCCGATGATCAACCAACGCGACCGTGATGGCGTCATTCGACTGGAAACCTCCGCCAGGACGATCCCCGACCGGACACGCCGCAGCGTCTTGCGAACCCGCAGGGTCGCAGCGAGCACCGTCTCCTCAGTTTACGCAGACCACCACGCACCGCCGGCCTCTCGCCCACCGGAAGGCCAGCACGGCTTGACCGCCGTTGGATCTCGCCAAGCGTCGGCGCCGGTGGCATCTCCGCCCACCGCATGTCCGCCAACTGCATGTCCATTGGTCGTGACATCACGCCACTTACCAATGTGCCCGATGGCGAGCGCTGCGACGGCCCGCCTGAGCTTGTGATTCGGCGCGAACACCCGTGGCTTCCTTCACGGCGGCCGGAGCCAAACCCGAGGTTTGGCTCGACCGCCACGGCAGCCTCCGGCTGGCCGGTGCCGGTGCTTCCGCGGTGGCGGCACGAGATCGGCCAGCCGGTCCAAAAACTCAAACGGCGAGAGTTCGACTTCAGCAGGCCTGGAAAGCACACGGACAATGCGGTGATCGAGTCGTTCAATGGGAAGCTTCGTGACGAGTGCCTGAACCAGCACTGGTTCTTGTCGCTGGACGAAGTCACACGGCTGACGGCAGCGTGGAGGGAGGATTACAGTCGGATGCGTCCGCATGCCTCGTTGGGGCACCGCACGCCGTTCGAGTTCGCGCGGCGGGTAGATGGGCATGCCCATCTACCCGCCCTGTCTAGCTAACACCCTGGCTGGATCAGAGGTGGGGGCAGGCTCAAGTAGGCCAGTGGCCCACCAGCGCGTGATTTCTCCGGTGTGAGGAATTAGCTCCGCGGCCTTCGCTTGGCCACTCGTGACTCCTCGCTCCGGCGATACGACGGCCGTACTGGCTTGCGTCCGTCGCGTGCCGCGGCGGCCGCCTCGGCGCGGTTAGCGTAGTCATAGGCCCGGACGACCGTGCCGCGGCTGACCTTCATCTCCCGGGCTAACCGGTCGAAGCCCTCACCTGCTTTCCGCCGCTGGTCCACCTCCGCGGCGATCTGCTGGTACTTCGGCGCGGGTGGCTCGCCCGGCTTCCGTTTCCGCCCGCGCCGGGGGTCGATGCGTCGCGGCGGGTGCTGACCCGTCCGACGGAGATGCAGAGCGTCGCGGACAACCACCGCCGACGTGCCGAGCACCCGTGAAATGAGGTCGATCCCCGACCCTGCGTCCGCCATAGCGGTAATCTGCGGCATCATCACCACATACTTCGGCGTGGGATGCAGCGAAACCACGACGACTTGGCGGCCGCTAGGCACCTTTCCGAGCATGATCCAACGGTCAGCATTCAGGAACTCCCACATACCGACGGTTGGATCAACGCCGTTGGCGGCCTTCCCGCGGTCGAGGGCGGCCAAGGCGGGGATCGCGTTGATCGTGAACCGTGCCTCCATCTCCGGCCGCTTCTTGCCCTCGACCTTTTGGGCCTTGATGACGACGTCGCCCACGAGCGCCTTGAGCACCTGCGCGGCGGCGGCGACGTCGCCCTGAAGCAGGTCGCGCAGCCCCCCGAGGGCGGCCACGACGTCCTGCTCGCGAACGCTGCGCACGCCGGGCCGGCGGGCGGCCCGCTGGAGCTCCTTGAGTCGCTCCCGCTTCGCGGCGAGTTCTCGGCCCATCTCCTCGGCCTTGACAATCACCGCGTCGAGGAGCGTGCCGTCGGCCTTGTCGAGCCGGTCCATGAGCCGCTTGAGCTGCCGGTCGGCGGCAGCGATCTCCTGCTCGAGCTTCTTGGTCGACGGGATCGGCTGGCGGGCGAGTTCTGCGAGCCGCGTGTTGACCTCGGCCGTCAGGTCCGTGATGAAGTCCGCCGTGAAGAGCGTCGCCATCACCTTCCCGAGCACCGCTTCGTCGATGATCCGCGCCGACTTGTAGCCCCGGTTCGTGCACCCCTCGATTCCGTGCAACGCGTTGAAGCAGAAGAACGATTGGTACTTGTCGCACGACCGGCCGAGAATCATCGGCTTCCCGCAGCCGCCGCAGATCGGTCGGACGAGCACCTTCGGGTAGAGGTCGGCGCGATGCGCCTTTTGCCGCCGATCCCCTGCTGACCGGCCGAACGATTGGGCGCCCAGCTTCAGCTTCGTGCGCACCGCTGCCGCCAATTCGTCCGAGAGGATCCGCAGGTGCGGGGCCTCACGGACGAGCCACTCGTCCTGCGGCAGCTTCACGTAGCGGACCTTGCCCGTTTTTCGGTTCCGCTCCTGACGGGTCGTCCGAAAAACCTCGCGGCCCACGAGCCGCTCGCGGGCGTAGATTTTGCGGATCGAGTTGTCAGACCACTTCCGCCGCCCGCCGACCTCGTGCTCGTTGAAGAGTCGGGCGACCTCGCCCGGGCTCTTGCCACCGTGGGCGATCAATTCCGCGCCGCGGACGATCCAGGCCGCCGCCTCGGAGTCGATCTCGGCCCGCTTTTCGATCGTGCCCTTGTGGGTGATCACCGGGCTGCCGTCCGCGTTCGTGACCACCACCATACGGTAGCCGACCCCGGGCGGCTGGATGTTGTCGCCGCGACGGAAGGCGTCGTCCATGCCGCGATTCACCTTGGAAGTGAGTTGCGTCAGGAACGCCTCGTTCATCGAGCTGATGACCGGCAGGAGGAGCACGGACTGAGGATTCGCGCTGTCGAAACCGTCGCTGGCGCCCACGACGCGGACCCCGGTCGCCCTGGCGAGTTCACCAAGCTGCAGCGACTCGATCGTGCGGCGGCTCATGCGGGAGATGTCGTCGATCAGGAAACACGCCACGCCGGTCTCATCCCGCCGCTCCAGGAGCTCCTTCGCCATCGTGTAGCCGCGGCGGCAGTCGAGCGCGCCACTCACCGCGGCGTCGGCGAGCACGTACTGCCACGGGATGAAGACACCGTCCCGCCGTGCGCGGTTCAGGACGTTGAGGAGCTGCTGATCCAGCGAACGAGGGTTCGAGTTCTCGTCGCTGAACCGCAGGTAGGCAGCCCCGAGAGCGCTCCACGGCCGGGGCATCCGCCCGGGCCGGAAGACCTCGATGGCCTGCGCTCGGAACCGTCGCTCGAAGTCGGCGGCCATCGCCGCGATCGTGGCGGCGTCCGCCGCGGGCACGGCGGGCGTGCCGACGAGTTCCGGCCAGAGCCGGGCCTGGTTCTCGAGGTAGGTACGGGCGAGGTCGAGCAGCCCGGCCCGCTCGGGCATGCCGAAGTCCGCGCTGCGGACGCGGCCGCGGCCGTTCGATCGCTGAGGGTGAGAAGCATGGGAATCGTCATAGAAAAAACTGCCGGCTCCGCCGGCGGAAGACATCGTGTCCATGGGAGTGACTTTCACGGGGCGAACGTTTCGTTCGCCTTCCGCGAAGGCACGACGGCAGAAGACCGGGGCGGGCCGCGCGGCCCGTCACCGGATGGTCCTTCCGGCCTCCCCCGGCACCACCAGCTTCAGCACATCATCCCCGTCGAATTCGACGTATTCCGGGAAGATGGCCAGCGTGGCGATGTCCAGGGAGTGCCGGTTATCCATTGGGAGCGGGCAGTCGCCCCGACTCACCTTGGACACCCTTTTGTGCGGGGTCCCAGCTCGCCAACTCTTTGTCGAACTCGTCGAGCACGACATGGGAGAGCAGCGGTGACAAGGGACCGCCCTGGCACGCCCTCGCGGGGAAGACGATGCCAACCTCGATCCCGTGCAGCTGCCTGCGGCTTCTGGTTGCCTCCAACGGGCCCATAAGGGACCTACACCTTCGATCATTCATTCATGCCCAACGCACCTTTGGCTACGCCTCCCGGAAGATCCTGACACACCTTGGCACCTTCAAGCGAGGGTCGCATCAAGCCCGGCCAGCCCAGGCTGTTGCTTTTACCGGTGCGCTCGGCTCGGCCGACGCTTGCCGAAGTGCCTTTGGCCGACCTGAACTTCGGTTATGCTCGTCAGTCCTGACGACCTGGCGGCGGCGATCCTGGCCGACAGCCTGATGTTTCCCGCCCTTCCGGAGACCCTCGCATGAACGCCCGCCCCCGGTTCATCGTGTGCCTGGTGGCCCTTGTCGCGACCGCGACAACGCCGCTGTTCGCCCAGCCCGCCACTGCTCCCGCACCGCCGACCGCGACGGTCCGGGACACCGTGACCCCCGCTCCGCGCGACGCGAACTGGATCCAGCGGCACGAGCTCATCAACTCGCGGGCCGTCCCCGGCGCGGTCGATCTGATCTTCATCGGCGACTCGATCACGCAGGGGTGGGAAGGCGAGGGCAAGCAGGCGTGGGACAAGTTCTACGGTGCCCGTAAGGCGATGAACGCGGGGATCAGCGGCGACCGCACGCAGCACGTGCTCTGGCGGCTCGACAACGGCAACGTGAACGGCATCACGCCGAAGGTCGCGGTGGTGATGATCGGCACGAACAACGCGGCGGCGAACGAGCCGGCCGACACCGCCGCCGGCATTGAGGCGGTCGTGCGGTCGCTCCGGCAGAAGCTCCCCGGCACGAAGGTGCTCCTCCTCGGCGTCTTCCCCCGCGGCGCGACCCTCGACGACCCGTTGCGGAAGAAGAACACGGCCGTCAACGAGCACCTCGTGAAGCTTGACGACGGGAAGGACGTGTTCTACCTCGACATCGGCCCGAACTTTCTCGCGGCCGACGGGACGCTCGCGAAGGAGATCATGCCCGATCTGCTTCACCTCTCCCCTCGCGGCTACGAAATCTGGGCCGAGGCGATCGAGCCACAGGTGAAGGAACTCCTCGGCGGCAGCTGACACCGAAGCGTGATTCTGCTCCCCTGCATCATTCTGCCACCCTTGCGGAACACCCCGCCCGGAGACGCCCGCGATACCCATGCATCGTGGCGGCGGTCGTCGTCATGACCGCCGGCTGGGATACGGGCTATACGGCCCCCACTTGAGACCCGCGCTCCCCCGTCCTTTTTCCCATAGTGCGCCCTCTGCCTGCCGGTGCGATAATGCGGCTCCAGACAAGGAGGCCGCGTGGGTGTTGCCGAACGGAAGCGTGGCGATCGGCGCAGGCTGGCTCGCCTGATTACCAAAGAATCGGACGCGGTGCAGCTTGCCCGGTCATCATCGGCCTGCACGAGCTCTTCCAACCCAACGGCACTTCAGCGCCCCCCGCCTGCGCCATCAGTTTGGCCCAGGCTTTTGCGCGAGGTGTCATGGGAGCGCGGTGTGCGCATGCGTCGCAGCGGTCGCCGGTGGCATCTTCGACCGCCGCATGTCCGCCGACTGCATGACCATGGTTCGCGGCATCGCGCCGCTTGCCGACATTCCCGACGGCGAGTGACGTGACGGGCTGCTCGGCGACCATGGTCGCACCCGGGCGCGCACGGCAGATATGTTCGTCTGCACTCTCTTCCCGCGTCCCACTGGCACCCGGTGCCACCCACCCCGTATCCTCGCGTTCATGCCGATCCACCCCATCTCCTCCGCTGCCGGCACGAGCACGGCGGTCCTCGTGGCACTCGTGACGATCGCCGTCGCGGTGCAGAGCGGCGGGGTGGTCGGAGCGGACGCCGTGGCCGGCAATTCGACCGAGGCGCGACGACTCCAAGGGGCGTTCAAACGGGCCAAGTCGGTCGAGGAACGAAGCGTCATCGCCGCGGACCTGCTCGACCTTGGCGGCGAGGGAGGCCGCCGGCTGCATGCCATCGCACGAGCCGACCTGGTCGAACGACTGCCGAAGTACTCGGCCGCATTCCAGAGGGCGGCCGCGGACCTGCTCGGGCAGCGGGCCCCCAAGGGCGACCCGTCGGCCGAGATCGCACACCTGCGGCAAACGATCCGTGACGTGGCCGCCAGACCGGAGCTGACGAAGGAGATGATCCAGGAGAAAAGCGATCCCGCACTCGCCCGGCTCGAAGAGCTGCTCGTGGTTTCAGCCGGCGACGTGCTCGCGGCCAAGCCCGACCTCGTCGGCCAGCGGGCCGAACTGCTGCTGCTGGCTGAGTGGGCCGAGCGGGCGGCGGTGCTCCTGCCCGAAAAGGAGCAAGGGAAACTGCCGCCGCTGCCCACCCCGGCGGCGATCTCCGCCCAACTCGACGCCACCGACGAACTGGCCGCGATCCTCGCCGCACCGCTCGCGCCGGCCGACCGGCAGGTCCTCACCGCCAACGCCGCCGCCGCCCGGGAACTGGATCCCGAGGAGGCCAGGGGCGTCCAGCGACTCAATCAGATCAGGATCCTGGTCGGCCTGTCGGCGCAGGCGATCGACCCAGGCCTCGTGAAGGCGTGCCGGGTGCATTCGGAAGACATGTGCGCGAGGGGATTCTTCGCCCACGAGTCGCCGGTGGCCGGCCGTGAGACCCCGTGGAAGCGGGCCCAGGCGGCCGGCACGTCGGCCGGCGCGGAAAACATCGCCGCGGGCACGGAGTCGGGCGCGGGGGCCATCCAGATGTGGTGGCACTCGCCCGGCCACCACAAGAACATGCTCGGGGATCACAAGCGGACCGGCCTGGGCCGCTACGAGCGGCACTGGACGCAGTTGTTCGGCTGACCGCACGGCCGCCGCGCTGGCTTCAGGAAACGCAGTCGGCAGGCTCCCCTGCCCCAAGTCCTGCCCCAAAGACGGGCAAACGCCTGGCTGCGGAAGTTGCTGCACTACGCCTCGATCGCCTTCGGGATGCTTGTATCGCCGTCTCGGGGGCGGCAAAAGTCTCGTCGCCGGGGCGAGGATACGCCCAAGGCTCCTCGAGCGTTCGCCGACCCCCGCGCCTACCCGCTCTGGTTTGCCACGTCGCCGCACCACATAACCGAGATGCGATCCGGGGGGTCGGGCAGCGGCGGGATCCCGGCAGTCGCCGAGCCGGACGGCGAAGGTCGCACCCCGGCGACGTCGTGATCCATCGACCCGCCCGAGCGGATGGAGGCGGCCAGCCGCAGAGCCGCTCCTCCGTGGAAAGAGTCGCGGTGCT
>JBJTDZ010000077.1:0-36059 GCA_046092585.1 Pirellulales bacterium
GCTCTAACAAAGGCGTCCGGTGCTCGGGGCTGCCTTGCGGCCGGTCCGCACGCACTGGCGCGAACGCGCCTGACCATTCCTAAACTCCGCGAGGGGCTGCCCGTGCCCGGGAGCCGGGCTATGGAAGCAAGCGGAGGCAGGATGCCGAAGCGTCGCGGACATGCAGTGAGCGGCGGGCGTGATGCCCGACGCGAACGTCCGGCGACGGGCACGGGCAGCCCCGAGCCTGTGTCACCAGAAGACGCAGTCCCCATCGCTTACGCGATTGGGCTTCCCGGGAAGGAGTCGTCAGCGGCGCTTCGGCGAACGATGTGATACGATTTCCACGCCACGGCGGGACCGTGGCGACACCGACCGGAGACCACCCATGACGCAGCTCGAAGCCGCCCGCGCCGACCAGGTCACTCCCGAAATGAAGTTCGTCGCCCAGCGCGAGGATCTTCCCGAGGAGCTGATCCGTGCCGAGGTGGCGCGGGGGCGGATGGTGATTCCGGCCAACAGGGTGCACCTCACCAAGCGGCTCGAGCCGATGGCGATCGGCATCGCCGCCCTCACGAAGATCAACGCCAACATCGGCAACTCCGCGGTCACCAGCGACGAGCAGACCGAGCTCCAGAAGCTCCACATGGCGGTCCATTACGGCGCCGACACCGTGATGGACCTCTCCACGGGCAAGGACATCGACACCATCCGGCAGGCGATCATCGACGCCTCCCCCGTGCCCATCGGCACCGTGCCGATCTACCAGATGCTCGAGGAACTCGGCGGCGACATCGACGACATGAAGCCCCAGCACTTCCTCGACATGTGCGAGAAGCAGGCGAAGCAGGGCGTGGACTACATGACCGTGCATGCCGGCCTGCTCCAGGAGCACCTGCACCTCACGATGAACCGGATCACCGGGATCGTGAGCCGCGGCGGCTCGCTGATCGCCCGCTGGATGATGACCCACAAGCAGCAGAACCCGCTCTACACCCACTTCGAGGATCTCTGCGACATCTTCCGTGAGTACGACGTGACCTGGAGTCTGGGTGACGGCCTGCGGCCGGGCGCGATCGCCGATGCCAGCGACGAGGCCCAGTTTGCGGAACTCCACGTGCTCGGCGAGTTGACCCGGCGGGCGTGGGGCAAGGGCTGCCAGGTGATGGTCGAGGGGCCCGGCCACGTGCCGATGGACCAGATCGACATGAACGTGAAGCGGCAGATGGAAGAGTGCGACGAGGCGCCCTTCTACGTGCTCGGGCCGCTCGTCACCGACATCGCGCCCGGTTACGACCACATCACCAGCGCCATCGGCGCGGCCCTCGCCGGCTGGAGCGGGGCGGCGATGCTCTGCTACGTGACCCCGAAGGAGCACCTCGGCCTGCCCGACGCGGAGGACGTGAAGCAGGGGGTGATCGCCTACAAGATCGCCGCCCACGCGGCCGATCTCGCCCGGCACCGCAAGAACGCCCGGGTGCGGGACGACGCCCTCTCCCGGGCCCGGTTCGCCTTCGACTGGAACGAGCAGTTCCGGCTGTCACTCGATCCGGAGACGGCCCGGAAGTATCACGACGAGACGCTTCCCCAGGAGACCTTCAAGAGCGCCCACTTCTGCAGCATGTGCGGGCCGAAGTACTGCTCGATGAAAATCTCCCAGGAGATCCGCGACATGGCCGCGGCCGGTGGCGATCCTCACGCGGCCGGCTCGCTGCCCGTGATCGAGGCCGGGGCCTGACCCGTCACCGGCGTGCACGGGGGCACGATGGATCTCTCGATCGACCGCGTGGAGGACGGACCGCACGTTGTGCTCGTCTGCACCGGTCGCATCGATGCCGACACGGGCGAGGAACTCGTGCGGGCGGTGTCCGACGAACTCCGCCTGGGGCACCACGCTCTCCGCCTCGATCTCGAGGCGACGACGTTCCTGAGTTCGGCTGGCATCAGCCGGCTGTTCGATACGCAGCGGGCCGCCAAGGCGGTGGGGGGCACCTGCTTCGTGCGTCGGGCGAGCACCACGGTGAAGCGGGTGCTCGACCTCACGCGACTGTCGCCGCTCATCATGGAGGATGCCGCCGGCCGGTCGGCCGCCGAGGCCGCGCGGCCCCCTGCACGGGGTGCTGCCCGCGACATCGCCTGCGGGACGGTGAGGCTGCTCGCGGTGGAGCCGCCGAGTGGCCCCCTGCGGGGCGCGCTCGTCGGGCGACCCGGTGAGGTGGTGGCCGGCCGCGGCGTCACGGAAACGTACCGCCGCATCCCGCGGCACGGCTGCGGCCTCGGTCTCGCCGCGCTCGCCGACGGCCATCCGGCCGCGATGCGGGCCGGCGAGACGGTGATCGTTGCCGGCCACGTGTTTCACAGGCCGCCGCAGCCTCACGCCGCCGTGGACTACGTCGTGCCGGCCGGTGAACTGCTCGCCGACGTGGGCATGCTGGCGGGCGTGCTCTGGGAGGGGCTTCCCGCGGGGCGGTGCGGCTTCGAGCCTAGCGGCGACGAGCCGGCGGTGCGGCTCGATGAACTCGTCGAGGCGGTGCTCGGGCTGACCGACGCGCCGGTCGTCGGCATCGTCGTGGCGGGCGAGGTGCACGGACTCGTCGGTGCGGAGCTGATCCGCCCGCTGGCCGAGGCGGACGCCGCTGATGCACCGGTGGCCGGCACCCGCGCCGTGACGGCGAACTGGCTGAGCTTTTCCCGCGAACCTGTCTTCGCGCGGCACACCGCCGTGATCGCCGGCATCGTCGCCCGCCCGCCCTGCGGTGGCCGCATCGCCGAGTTCGTGAGGGCGGTGCCCGGCCGGGGATTCGCGAGCCACTGCCATGCGGTGGTATTTCCGTACCGCCCGCTGCGCCGCGGCGGCCTCGACCTGGCGGCCACCGTCGGCGACCTCGCAGTGTCGTCGCCGCTGGCCGTGTTGCACCTCGTGGCCGACCCACAGCCCATTCTTGGCAGCGGACGGTCGGAGTTGGTTCGTGGCGCGGTGTGGTTTGCGCCGCTCGACGTCGCCGCCGGAGCTACCGCGTCGTGATCACGCTGCTCTCCACGTGGACGTTCGGCCTGTCGCTCGCCCTCGTGGCCCTCGCGGTGTTCGTGAGCTACCGGCTGTTCTCGTTTCCTGACATCACCACCGACGGCTCGTTCACGCTGGGCGCCGTGGTGGCCGCCGGCCTGATGGTGAGCGGCCACGACCCCGCCGTGGCGACGCTCGCGGGAATGGCGGCGGGTGCGATGGCCGGCCTCGTGACGGCGTCGGCCCACGCGTACCTCGGGGTCGAACCGCTGCTGGCGGGGATCCTCGTGAGCACGGCGCTGGCGAGCGTGAATCTCGTCGTCCTCGGCCGCAGCAACGTGCCGCTCGGCAAGGCGACCACGCTCTTCGATGAGGCGGAGCGGGGCCTGGGCCCGCTGCTGGTGCGGGCTGGCGTCGACGTCACGCTCGCCGGGGAGGTCGCCCGCGCGGCATTCGTGCTCATCGTCGTGGCCGCGGCGGCCACCGCGCTGTATCTCTTCTTTCGGACGAGCCTCGGCACCGCGATGCGGGCCGGCGGCGACACGCCCACCATGGCCCGCGCCCTCGGCCGTGACACCGGCCTGCTCACGGTGGTCGGGCTCGCCATCTCCAACTCGCTGACCGCAGGGGCCGGAAGCCTCGTGGCCCAGTACCAGGGCTTTGCGGACGTGCAGATGGGGATCGGCATGGTGGTGTGGGGCATGGCCAGCGTGTTTCTCGGCAGCGCCCTCGCCGGTGCGGCAGGGCTCGGCAGCGCGCTGGTGGCAGCCGCGGCCGGGAGTGTCACGTTTCGGTTGCTGGTGGCCACGGCCCTCCGCGCGGGCCTCGACCCCGACTGGCTCAAGGCGGCGACCGCGGCCGTGGTGCTCGCCGCGCTCGTGGTCCCGCGGATGCTCGATGCCCGACGACGAGGGCCCTGACGTGCTCGATCTCGACCGTGCCACCGTGGTGTTCCAGTCGCCGGGCGGTCCCGCGGTGCGGGCCGTCGACGGCGTGTCGCTGCACGTGCCGGCGGGGCAGTTCGTGGTGGTGATCGGCACCAACGGCTCCGGCAAGAGCACGCTGCAGGGGGCCATCGCCGGCACGGTGCCGCTCGCTGACGGTCGCATCGCGGTGGCCGGCCGCGACATCACGGCCTGGTCGCAGCACGCCCGCGCCGCCCTCGTCGGCCGGGTGTTTCAGGATCCACGGGCGGGCACCGCCGGGTCGCTCACGGTGCTCGAAAACATCGCCGTGGCCGTCTGTCGCGGACGCTTCCCCGGCTTTGGCTGGGCCACGAATCGTGCGCTTCGCACCGAGGCCGCCGCCCGCCTCGGCCGCATGGTGCCGGGGCTGGAGCGACGGCTCGACCAGCCGATCGGCTCGATGTCGGGAGGCCAGCGGCAGATCGTCACGCTCCTGATGGCCACGTGGCACCGGCCGGAGTTGCTTCTGCTCGACGAGCATACGGCGGCGCTCGACCCGGCAGCCGCCGACCGGGTGGTGCGGACGACGGCCGACCTGATCCGCGAGGGGCGGCTGACGGCGCTGATGGTCACGCACTCGCTCGCGCAGGCGGCGTCGCTCGGCGACCGGCTGATTCTCGTGCACCGCGGACGGATCGAGCTCGACGTGGAGGGGGCCGCGAAGCGACGACTCACGTCCGACGACCTCGCCGACCGGTTCGATCGCCTCCGGCGGTCCGACCAGCTCGACGACGCCGCGGCCCGCACGCTTTCCGACCTCTACATCTGACGAGTCGACCATGCCCGATCACGCGATCCTGCTCCGCGCCACCCGTCGCTGGCTTCCGCTCGTCGCCGTGCTCGGCGGGGCCTCGGTGCTGCTGGTGGTCACCGACCGGGCGGGCGGGCAGCGCAGCGTGCCGGCAGTGGCGGTGCTTCAGCAGGTGAGCACGCCGGTGCTCGACGACGCGATCCGCGGGATGATCGACGGGTTGGCGGACAAGGGCTTCGTGGACGGCAGGAGCGTGACGATCCGGCGCTACAACGCCGAGGGCGATCTCGCGCAGGCCAACGCCATCGCCCGTGAGATCGTCGGCGGCGCCTTCGACATGGCGCTTACCTCCAGCACGCCCTCACTGCAGGCCCTGGCGACGGCCAACGAGCGGAGCCGTGCCGTCGGGCACAGGCTTCCGCACGTCTTTGCCGCGGTCGCCGATCCTTTTTCCGCAGGGGTCGGTCTCGACCGCCGCGATCCGCTCGTTCACCCGCCGCACCTGGTGGGCTTCGGGAGCCTCGCACCGGTGGACGCGACCTTCCGGCTGCTGCAGGCGATCGGCCCTCACGTGCGCCACGTGGGCGTGGCCCACAATCCTGCGGAGAGCAACTCGCGACGATTCATGGAGCTGGCCCGCGCGACCTGCGCTGCGCGGAACCTCGAGCTGCTCGAGGCGGCGGTCGAGAACTCGTCGGGGGTGGTGGAGGCGGTGCAGGCGACCATCTCGCGGGGTGCGGAGGTGATCTTCGTGCCGGGCGACACCACGGTGGTGAGCGTGGTTGAGTCGGTCGTGGCCACCGCTGCCAAGGCGGGGCTGCCCGTGTTCTCGGTCACGCCGGGCGCGGCCGATCGCGGCACGTTCTTCGACGTCGGCTACGACTTCCACGACGTGGGCCTGCTCGCGGGGCGGCTGGCCGGCGACATCCTCGCGGGCACCGATCCGGCGACGGTTCCGATCGGCGAAACCTCGAGGGCGATCCCGCCGCGGCTCACCGTCAACCTTGCCGCGCCCGGCTACGACCGCGGCCGCTGGAGGGTGCCCGAGGCGATCCTCCGGCAGGCGAAGGTGGTGATCGACGCGTCGGGACGCCGCGACCAGCCCGACGCGGTATTCGAAGGCCCGTTCGACGAGCCGCACGATCCGGTGGCCCGCTAATCCCCCGCCGGCTACTTCCGCGACCAGCCGGTGCCGTCGGGGCGATCCTCGAGCACGATGCCGGCCTCGGTGAGTTTGTTCCGCACCAGGTCGGCGGTCGCGAAATCCTTGGCCTTGCGGGCGTTGGCCCGGATCTCGATCACGAGGTCCATGAGCTTCGCCACGAGGCCCTCGTCGGCGCCGCCCGGCAACTGCTTCGGCGGCTCGAGAAACAGCCCGAGCACGCCGGTGAGTTCCCGGAGCACGAGCATCATCGCGTCGAGCGTGGCCAGCTCGGCGGCCGGCTTCTTCGACTCGAGTCCGTGCTGGTCGATGAACTTGTTGGCCACGCGGACGAAATCGAAGAGCGACGCGATCGCGATCGCCGTGTTGAAGTCGTCGTCCATCGCCGCCAGAAACTTCTCGCGCAGGGCCTGCACCTCGGCACCGGCGGCGGCCACGACGGCGTCGCCCGCGCGGCGGTCGCGGCAGGGCAGGGCATGGAACGACTTGCCCGACACCCGCTGGAACCGGGCGAAGAGCCGCTCGAAGGCCTCCATGGCGCGGGCGCTCTCGCCGAGCGGTTCCTCGCCGAAGTGGATCGGGCTGCGGTAGTGCGTGGAGAGCAGCAGCATCCGGATCGCCTCGGGACGATGGCGGGCGAGCAGGTTCTTGAAGGGCTCGGCGCCGGTCGATTTCGAGATCTTCGTGGCCGCCTGGGCGGCGGCATCGTCGGCCGAGCCCGGTTCGCCCCGCGGCCGCCCCCCCCCCTTGCCGGCGGCACCGGCCGCCTGCATCAGGCCGTTGTGCATCCAGAAGGTGGCCATCGGGCAGTCGTGGAGCGACTCGCTCTGGGCGATCTCGTTCTCGTGGTGCGGGAACACGAGATCGAGGCCGCCGCCGTGGATGTCGAAGTGTGGCCCGAGGATCGCCTTGCTCATGGCCGAGCATTCGATGTGCCAGCCGGGTCGGCCCGGGCCCCAGGGGCTCTCCCAGGCAGGCTCGCCGGCCTTGGCCTTCTTCCAGAGGGCGAAGTCGGCGGCCGACCGCTTGCGCTCCGCGGTCGATCCCCCTTCGCCCTGCATGCTCTCGACCGTGCGGTTGGTGAGCTTGCCATAGTCGGCGTCGCGGGTGACGTCGAAGTAGACGTCGCCGTCGCTCGCGTAGGCGCAGCCCTTGGCGATCAACGCCTCGATGAAGCCGATGATCGTGCCGATGTGCTCGGTGGCCTTGGGCATTTCGTCGATCCCGGTCACCCCCAGCACCGCGAGGTTCGCCAGGTAGTCGGCCGTCATCTCCTCGGCCAGCTTCGCCATCGTCGTGCCCCGCGCCGTGCTCTCGGCGATGATCTTGTCGTCGACGTCGGTCACGTTGACGACCCAGGTCACCTTCCAGCCGGAGTAGGCGAGGTGCCGCTTGACGGTGTCGAAAATCACCGGGCCGACCATGTGGCCGATGTGGCTTGGCTTGTAGACCGTGGGGCCACACAGATACATCCCGACGTGGCCCGGCGTCACCGTGACCAGTGGCGCCTTCGCCCGGGTGAGGGTGCTGTAGACCTGGATCGTGGGCAGTCCGTTCGCCGTCGTCATCTCGCCTCCGCCGTGGTCGGGTTCGTCGGTCTCAGGCCCGCTCGAGCAGGGCGACGCATTCGGCGCCGATCGCGAGTTGCTCGCCGATCGGCCCCACGCCCTCGCCCGTCTTGGCCTTGAGCCACACCGCCGCCTCCTCGACGCCGAGGATCTCGGCGATCCGACGCCGGATGGCGGGGCGGTGCGGGAGGATTTTGGGCCGCTGGGCGAGAATCACGCAATCCAGGTTCACCAGCCGCCAGCCGGCCTCCGTCACCGCCCGCATGGCGCGGCGGAGCATGTCGGCCGAATCCCTCCCCCGGTTGGCCGGATCGGTGTCGGGGAAAAACTCGCCGATGTCGCCGAGCGCGGCGGCGCCGAGCACCGCGTCGGTGATCGCGTGCAGGAGCACGTCGGCGTCGCTGTGGCCGATGGCGGAGTGGTCGTGCGGGATGCGCACGCCGCCGAGCAGCAGGGCATCTCCGGGTCCGAGCCGGTGCGTGTCGTGTCCGAGTCCGATGCGATGCATGCGTGCGGTCCAACGGGGTGCGTCACGGTTTTCCCCTATACTCCCGCCATGCACAACACCGATGCCGCCGGGCCGGTCATCCGCGTCGAAGGGCTCGCCAAGGAGTATCGCGTCTACGACAAGCCGGAGGGGCTTCTCGCGAGCCTGCGCGGGCTCGTTCGCCGCACGAGCCGGACCGTCGAGGCTCTGCGGGGCGTCGACCTCTCGGTCGGGCGGGGCGAGTTCGTGGCCCTCCTGGGGCCCAATGGGGCCGGGAAGACGACGTTTCTCAAGCTGCTCTCCGGGATCATCACGCCCTCGCGGGGCACCGCCCGCGTGCTCGGCCACGTGCCCTGGGAGCGGGCCGACGATTTCCGCCGCCGGTTCGCCCTCGTGATGGGGCAGCGGAACCAGCTCTGGTGGGATCTGCCCGCCGCCGAGAGCTTCCGGCTCCACCAGACCATCTACCGGATGGATCCGGCCCGCTTCGAGCGGGTGCGGGATGAACTGGTGGACCTGCTCGGGGTGCGGAAGCTGATCCTGCAGCCCGTACGGGAACTGTCGCTTGGCGAGCGGATGAAGCTGGAGCTGGTGGCCGCGTTGCTCCACGAGCCCGAGGTGCTGTTTCTCGACGAGCCGACCATCGGCCTCGACGTCGTGGCCCAGCACACGATCCACGAGTTCCTCCGGCACGTGCAGTCCGAGCGGCGGACGACCGTGATGCTCACCACGCACTACATGAAGGACGTGGCCGCCCTCTGCGAGCGGGTCGTGGTGATCACGCACGGCGACATCCTCTACGACGGCTCGCTCGCCGAGATCGTCGACCGCTTCACGACGCACAAGATCGTGACGCTCGACCTCGACGAGCCGCCGGCCCCCGGCTCCCTGGAGCGGTTCGGGTTTCCCTGCGAGATCCGCGGGCCCCAGGTCGTGATGCGGATCGACCGCAACCGGATCGCCGACGTGCTGCCGGAGGTTCTGCGGGGCACGGGCGTCCGCGACGTGTCGGTGGAAGACGTGCCACTCGAGGAGATCGTGGCCGGGCTGTTTCGCTCGGGGGCGGCGCAGCCGGCGGAGGCCTCGTCATGAGCGATGCCGCGACCGCCGCCACCGGCCGGCCGGGCCCGCTCGGCGACCTGGGCACCCGGCTCCGCATCTGGTGGACGATGCTGGCGATCTGCCTCGAGGAGCGGCTCGCCTACCGCGGCGACTTCATCCTCGGCACCGCGATGCGGTTCCTGCCGATCGTCACGCAGGTCTTCCTCTGGACGGCGGTGTTCACCGCCACCAGCCGCGGCGACATCGCCGGCTACACGAAGACCGACATCGTGGCCTACTACCTGCTCACGATGGTCACGCGGGCCTTCTCCAGCATGCCGGGCCTGGCCGGCGGCGTCGCCCGCAGCATCCGCGACGGCTCGATCAAGAAGTATCTCGTGCAGCCCGTCGACTACGTGTCGTTTTTGCTCGCCGCCCGGATCGCCCACAAGCTCGTCTACTACGCCGTGGCGATCCTGCCGTTCGCGGTGGTGTTCTGGATCTGCCGGGGCTATTTCCCGCCGGTGCCCGATGCGATCACGATCGCGGCCTTCGTCGCCTCGCTGCTGCTCTCGTTTCTGCTCGGCTTCTTCATGGAGGCCACTCTGGGCATGCTCGGCTTCTGGGTGCTGGAGGTGTCGAGCATCGTGTTCGCCTACATGCTCGTGCAGTACCTGCTCTCCGGCCACATGTTTCCGATCGACATGCTCGCCGGGATCCCCACCGGCATCGGCGGGGTGGACGTGGCCGACGTCGTCCGTTGGCTGCCGTTCGAATACACCGCCTACTTCCCGGCCGCGGTCTGGCTGGGGAAGGTCCGCGGGGCCGAACTCGTCCGCGCCCTGGCGATCGAGGCGGCCTGGGTGGTGGTGATGGCCGTGGCCTGCCGGATCGTCTGGCGGCGGGGCACGCGGCGCTACAGCGCGTTCGGGGGCTGAGATGGGCCGCTACCTCGCGATCTTCCTCACCTTTGCGCGGGCCTGTCTCGTCCGCGACATGACGTTCCGGGCGAACTTTCTCCTGGAGTGCATCACCAGCCTCGGCTGGATGTCGATGAACCTGGCGTTCTACCTGCTGGTCTTCACCTTCACGGCCGAGATCGGCAGGGGAAGCGGCTGGTCGAAGGAGCCGTTCTTCGCCTTCGTGGCGACCGGGCTGATGATCAACTCGGTCGTGCAGGCGTTCTTCATGCCGAGCGCCGAGGAACTCACGGAGATGGTTCGCACGGGCGGGCTCGACGCGGTGCTCGTGCAGCCGCTCGACGCGCAGTTCCTCCTCTCGATGCATCGCGTCGACTTCTCGGCGCTGGCCAATGGGGCGGTGGGCGTGGGGTTGCTCGCCTGGGCCCTGTCGCGGATGGACCACGCCCCCCCGCCGGTCGCCTGGCTGCTCTATCCGCTCCTGCTCGCCTGCGGCGTGGCGATCCTCTACGGCCTGGTGATCATGCTGGCGGCCGCCACGATCCTCATGGGCCGCAACCAGAGCCTCTATGATTTCTGGTTCTATCTCACCAACTTCTCCCGCTACCCGGCTGAGATCTATGCCGGGCCGTGGGGCGGCCCGCTGCGGATGCTCTGCACGTTCGTGATCCCCATCCTGCTGGTGGTCAACGTGCCGGCCCGGGTGATCGCGCAGCCCTTGACGGGCGCCGCCTGGGGGGCGGTGGCCGCGGCCGTGATCGCCGCGGTGGCGGCGCTGGTGGTGTCGCGGCTGGTGTTCCAGCGGGCCTTGGCCAGGTATCGCAGCGCATCGAGCTGAGGCTATCATCCCTCTGCCCGCCCTCCGGAACACCTCCATGCCGCTCTCCCTCGCCTTCAGCTCCAACGCCTATCTCGACGTGCCCGTGGAGCAGGCCATCGAACGGATCGCCGGCTTCGGCTATGCCGGCATCGAACTGCTGGCCGACGTGCCCCATGCCTGGCCTGCCGGGCTGCTCGGGGTGCAGAAGGAGTCGATCCGCAAGGCCCTCCGGGCGAGCGGCCTGGTGGTCTCCAACATCAACGCGTTCATGATGAACGCGATCGCCGATCCGCGGCAGCCCTACTGGCATCCCGGCTGGACCGATCCCGACCCGCATTACCGGGCCATCCGCCGCGAGCACACCAAGCGGGCCCTGAAGCTGGCCGCCGAACTCGGCGCCCGGCACATCTCGACCGAGCCGGGGGGCGAGATCCAGCCGGGGCAGACCCGCGAACAGGCGTCCGACATCTTCTACGACGAGATCATGCCTGCGCTCGACGTCGCCGCCGACTGCGGGGTGACGCTGCTGATCGAGCCGGAGCCCGGGCTCCTGATCGAGACGTTCGGCCAGTACCTCGAGTTCGCCGAGCGGGTGAAGCATCCGGCCCTGGGCCTCAACTTCGACGTCGGCCATGCCTACTGCGTGGGCGAGGATCCCGCCGAGTGGGTGCCGCGGATGAAGTCGCATACGCGGCACTACCACGTGGAGGACATCGCCGCGACCCGCGTGCACCATCACCTCGTGCCCGGCGAGGGGGCGATCGATTTCGCTGCGACGCTACGCGCCATCGCCACCCATACGCCCGACATCTGGGTGACCGTCGAGCTCTATCCCTACCGCGACAGGCCCGACGACGCGGCCCGCGCCGCGCGGGCCCATCTGCTCGCGGTGGCGGCGGCGGCGGGCGTGGAGCTGGCCTGACATGCTCGCCTGGCTGCGGCTCGTGCGGCTGCCGAATCTCGCCACCGCGGCGGCTGATTCGCTTGCCGGCTTTCTCGTGGTGGCTGCCCCGACGACGCTCGGCTGGCCCCCGGCCGCGGGGCTCCTCGCCGTGCTCGCCTCGCTCGGCTTCTACGCGGCCGGGATGGTGCTCAACGACGTGTGCGATGCCGCCATCGATCGGGTGGAGCGGCCCGAGCGGCCGCTCCCGAGCGGCGCGATCCCGGTGGGCCGCGCGGCGGCGGTCGGCAGCCTGCTGATGGGGCTGGGGGCGGCGTCGGCGTGCGGCGCAGCGGTGGTGGCGGGGTCCCCCTGGCCGGCACTCGTGGGGGCGGCGTTGACCGGGTCGATCTGGCTCTACGACCGCCATGCCAAGGCGACCGCGTTCGGGCCGGTCCTGATGGGCTGCTGCCGGGGGCTCAACTGGCTGCTCGGCATGACCGCCGCCGGCGGGCCGACGGCGACACACCACTGGGCGATCCCGCTCGGCATGGGGCTCTACGTGGCGGGGATCACGCTCTTCGCCCGCGACGAGGCGGGCCGCAGCCGCGTCGGCACGCTCGTGGCCGGGATGCTCGCGATGGCCGCGGGGCTGGCCGCGGCGGCCGGCCACGTATGGCTGCCGTGGCGCGACGGCGTCGGGCTCGTGGGAACGCAGCTGCCCGCGACGACGTGGCTCGCACTCTGGGCGATTCTCGCGTCCTCGATCCTGCTCCGGGCCCTCACCGCCGTTACGGATCCCTCGCCAGGTCGTGTGCGTGCGGCGGTCGGCAACGCGATCATGTCGATCATCACCCTCGACGCGGTGCTCGTGCTCGCCACCTGCGGCGAACGCTGGGCCGTCGTCGTGCTCCTGCTGCTCGGCTGGTTCCTCGTGGGCCGCCGGCTGGTGCCCCCCACCTGATCGTCCCATGCGACTCGGCTACGGCACCAACTCGATCGGCGACGTCGATCCGCTCGACGCGGTGCCCGTTCTACGCGACCTGGGCTACGCGTCGCTGGCCCTCACGCTCGACCACCACACGATCGACCCGTTTGCCGACGACGTCGCAGTTCGCACCGCCCGCTGGCGGCGTGCCCTGGAGGCGGCCGGCATGGCCTGCGTGATCGAGACGGGCGCACGGCACCTGCTCGATCCCACCCTGAAGCACGAGCCCACGCTCGTCTCGGCCGACGCCACCGCCCGAGCCCGCCGCGTCGAGTTCTCCCGGCGGGCGATCGACGTCGCCGCCGACCTCGGCGCGGAGTGTGTCTCGCTCTGGTCGGGGGTGGGCCGCGATGCCGCCGGCCAGAAGATCCACTGGAAGCGGCTCGTCGACGGGCTCGGCATGGTGCTCGATCACGCGGCTGGTGCGGGCATTCCGATCGCCTTCGAGCCCGAGCCGGGCATGGTGATCGACACGCTCGACCGCGCCTCGCGGCTCTTCGAGGCCATGGGTCGGCCCGGCAGCCTGCGCCTCACGGTCGATATCGGCCACCTGGAGTGCATGGGCGAGTGGCCGTTCGCGGTGAGGCTCGCTCCGTGGCGCGGGCTGATCGCCAACGTCCATGTCGACGACCAGCTCGCCTGCCGGCACGAGCACCTGCCGTTCGGCTCGGGTGACGTCGACGTCGTCGCCGCCCTCGCCGCGATCGCCGCCGCCGGCTACCGTGGCGGGCTCCACGTGGAACTTCCGCGGCAGTCGCACCGCTGGCTGGAGGCCGCGCGGGAGTCGGCCGCCTTCCTCGCCCCACGAGTCCCTCCGGAGACGACCACATGACCGCCCCGCACGTGCTCGTGCTTTCGATCCCGGGCCTCCGCGGCGAAGACCTCGGCCGGATGCCGGTGCTCGCCAGCCTCGCGGCGGCAGGGCGATGCGTGCCGCTCGCTCCCGGCTTCCCGGCCGTGACCTGCCCCGTGCAGGCGACGCTTACGACCGGTGCCCGACCCGCCGCGCACGGCATCGTCGCCAATGGCCTCTTCGACAGGGCCACCAACCAGCTCGAAATGTGGATCAGTCCCGACTCGGTCCACCGCACGGCCCGCCTCTGGGACCGGCTCAAGGCGGCAAGGCCCGACGTTCGCACCGCCGCCTGGTTCCTGCTGCAGTCGAAGCACGCCACGGCGGATCTCGTCTGCCTGCCCGCGCCGAAGCACAACCCGGACGGCAGCGAGACGATGTGGTGCCACACGAATCCCGAGCCGCTCTACGCCATGCTTCGCGAGCGGCTCGGCGAGTTTCCGCTTCACAAGTTCTGGGGGCCGGCCGCGGGCATCGAATCGTCGCGGTGGATCGCCCGGAGCTTCGTGGAGGCGGCGCGGTCCGCGCCGCCGCACGTTGCCCTCGTCTACCTCCCGCACCTCGACTATGCGGCGCAGGCGTCGGGCGCCGACTGCCCGGCGGCGCACGCCGCCTGCGGCGAGCTCGACGCCGAGGTCGGCATACTCCTCCACGACTACTCCGAGATCGTGGGCCGCGACGCCCTCACGGTGCTCGTGGTCGGCGAATACCGGATCCGCCCGGTGTCGCACACGCTGCATCCCAACCGTATCCTGCGCGAGGCGGGCCTGCTCGCCGTCCGGGACACGCCCGAGGGCGAACTCCTCGATCTCGCCGCCAGCCGGGCCTGGACGCTCGCCGACCACCAGGTGGGCCACGTCTTCCTCCGCGACCCGGCCGATGCCGCCGCCGTGGCAAGCCTCTTTCGGGGCAGGGCGGGGGTGGCCCGCGTGCTCGCCGGCGACGAACTCGTGGCCGCCGGCCTCGTGCCGGCCGCGCAGCCGCGGGCGGCCAACCGCTGCGGTGACGTCGTGCTCGAAAGCACGCCCGACTCGTGGCAGAGCTACTTCTACTGGCTCGACGACGCCAGGGCTCCGGCATTCGCCCACACGATCGACATCCACCGCAAGCCCGGCTACGACCCGCTGGAACTGCACCTCGACCGCTCGGCTCTGCCGCGGATCGCGATCCCGCTCGATCCGGCGCTCGTGAAGGGCTCCCACGGCGCGGTCGACCCGGCCAATCCGCACGAGACGATCTTCATCGCCTCGCGGCCCGGCGTCACCGATGCCACGGCTCTCGTGTCGACGGACATCGCCGGGATCGTGGCGGGAATCTTCGGCGTGGAACACGGCGCGCGACACTGAGCCGTTCGTGGGGCGAGGGGCTGCCCAGGCCCCGTCGCCGGCGTCGTGCCCGTGAGTCCTCGAGGCGGTCGTCCGGCCGAGCGGGCGCAGGATGCCACGAATCCCGTCGCGTCGGCAGCGAAGGCCACGCGAGATCAGCGGGTGCCAGCCGCCTCGGGCAACCGATCCGCGGCGAGAGCCTGCCGGCTCGTTCCGAGCATGTCGAGCACCGCGTCGACGCCGACCACCCGCACGCCCCACTGGCGGGCCGAGTCGATCGCTCGCTTCTGCCGCCGGGCCTCCGACTCGAAGGCCTCCTTCGTCTCGTCGCTGGCCTGCGCCGGCGGCTTGCCTCCGTCGACCACCATGGCCGTCGACGGCGTGACGGCGTCGACGACACGCGCCCCGGCGCGGGCGACGAAGGCGGCGAGCCGGGCCGCGTCGCTGCCCCCGGCGTCGTCGAGGTTCACATAGCCCACGATCGCGACCTCCGGCGCCGTGCCGGCGGCCCACAGGCTCGTGGCCACGGCGTCACCGGCGAGGATCGGCGTGCGGATCGAATCGCGGCGGATCGCCACCCGCACGAGCGACGGCCCCTCGACCTCCGTCACCTCCACGACTCCCTTGCGGTCGCCGATCTGTGGACGCGAATCGTCGGGAGGAAACACGTCGAGCACCATGCCCGGACGAATGCCGCGGGTGCTCTGGCACGAGATCAGGGCCGTGCGGCTCACCTCGTCGACCGAGAGCACGCGGCCGTCGAAGCCGTCGATCCGATCCTCCTTCGGCGTGGCCGCGAGCACATGCTGCTGGAGATCACGGTCGGCCACGCGGAGCGAGGCGAGCACCCGGTTCTGCTCGTCGAGTGCCTTCGCCCGGTCGCGGAGTTCGGCGTAGAGCACACCGAGCTTGTCCTCCGGCTTTTCGCGGGACGCGAAGTCGCGCTGCCGGGCGGGCGAGAGGTATTGGCTGCCGTCGGCGATCCTGGAGACGACGAGATCGAAATGATCGCCGCGTTCCTCGGCGACCCGCTTCTGCTCCAGCAGTTTTTTCAGCTCCGCCTCGTGATCCTGCCACTGCGAGTCGAACTTCTGCTTGTCGTCGGTCTGTGCCTTCGCGGCGGCCGCGACCTTCTCCGTTTTTTCCTGCTCGGCCGCGGCGACCTTCGTCTCCGCCGCCGCGACCGCGGCCTCCGCCGCCTTCACCTTCTCGGCGGCCGCGTTCACCTCCTGGTCGCGACGGACGAACTCCTGCCGCAGCCAGGCGATCAGCGTCTTGTAGGTCTTGGGGTCCTGGTTGAACCCGTTGAAATCGGTCGTGACCAGTTTCGAGAAGGCGTCTTCGACCGCCTGCGCCGGGGTGCCCTCCGGCTCCCCCACGATTGCGCGGAGCTTTTGGAGTTCCTCCTGGGCCGTGAGCAGTTCGGCCTGCTTGTCGGCCATCGTCTGCTCGGCCGACTGCGACTTCGTCTGCTCGTCCATCCGCTGCTTGAAGAACAGGTAGGTCGTGATCGCGAGCACGAACGTCAGCAGGACGAACACGATGAGCGCGATGCTCAGCTGGTAGACCGTGGAACTCGTCTTTGCCATCCGTCACGTCCCTCCCGCAGCGATCCGTGGCGGCCACCGCCCCACCGGTCCCTGGTCACCGACGGAAACCATTGTCATCGACCCTTCGGCGCCGCGCCGATCACATGGCGTCACACTGTGTCGGTCGTAGCGGTCCGGCAGCCGTCGCCGCCTGCCAGTTCCTCCCAGGCGACCTCGCGGCCGTCGCCGGCGGCCGTGCGGCCGAGGATCGCGGCGAGCGTGGCTCGACAGAGGATATCGGCATCGTCGATGCGCGTGCCCGACCGGACAGCCCGCACCAGCGCCGCGACCGAGGCGGCGAGGCCGTCGACCGGGCACGCCGCCGGCAGCGTCGCGCCGGCGGCCGGCATGCCGGCGACCACGTGGCGGCGGAGATCGGCCTCCCCGCCGCTGCCGAGGATCCGTTCGACGGTGCCCGTCGCGATGCCCGCGCGCCGCTCGACGGCGGCGTCGAGCGTGCGGCCGTCCGCGAACACGAACGTCACTGCCGTCGCCGACTCGCCACGCCCGACGGGGCGGCTGGGCAGGGCCACGGCGGAGGGGCGTGGCACCGCCGCCACGGGCTGCTCGTCGCCAAAGGCCCAGAAAGCCCGGTCGATCGCGGGCACGAGATGCTCGACGAAGTCTCCGCCCGACATCGCGGGCCACATGATCCAGTTGCGGTCGCGATCCTCCGCCGGCGTCCACGATGCCAGCGGCGTTCGTCGCCATGCGAGGCCCAGCCGCGCGTCGACGACGCCCCGCAGCGGTCGACCGATGTCGCCGCGCCGCACGCGGTCGATGGTCGCGGCCGTCGCCCCGTCGCGTCGCGCCGCGAGGCCGGCCACCAACGAGAGCCCGCGGAGTCGGGCCTCGGTGGCCGTGGCGAGGATCGATCGCACGCCGGCCGCGTCGACCGCGGCCGGCGTTTCGCAGGAGAGGTGTCGCCCCGCGGCCACGGCCGCCGCCACGTGCGCGGGCCGCAGGTGCGGCGGGGTCGCGAGGATCACCACATCGACGTCGCTGCCGATGACCTCGAGCCCGGCATCGACGCCGAAGAAACGCCGTTCGGCCGGGCACGCGAACCGCCGGCCGAGCTGGCCGGCGAGGATCGCCGCGGACGTGGCCGCCTGATCGGCGAAGAGATCACCGATGGCGGTCACGACGACGCCGCGATCCGCGGCCGCTGCCTGCAACGCGGCGCCGGTGCCGCGTCCGCCACATCCAACCACGCCCACGCGGATCGAATCGTTGCCGCCGGCGAAGAGGCCACCGGCCGGGAGCGAGGCGGAGAGGGCGAGCGAGCCGCCGAGAAACGACCGGCGGGACACGGGCCTGCGGAACGGAAAAGGCGGCATGGGGCATCTCCAGGTCGGATAGGCGAGCCGGCACCCGCGGATCGCCGACAGATGGAAATGTAGCAGTGCCGCACCCGCGGTGTCTGCCGCACGCCCGAGCCTACCGCTGGGCGGCGAGCCGGGCCATGGCCTTCACGACGTCGTCCTCGAGGGCGGCAGGGGTGATGCCGAAGGCCGCCTCGAACTCCCGCAGCCGGCCCTCCCGGGAATCATCCGCGAGCGGCTGCTTCGCCGCCTGCGTTCGCAGGTAGTCGACGAACTGCCGTTTTCGGGTGTCGAGCAGGTGTCGCGTGAGCGCCCAGGCGGCGGCGTAGGCATCGAGCGGGCCGTCGGCGGCCCGGAAGCGATCGTCGGCGGCGACGATCGCTTCGATGTCCCCCGCGGCATGGTGCGCGAGAAAGTGGTCGAGCCGGGGCCGGTTGACCGCGCCGACCCCTCGCCAGCCGCGGGTGTTCTCGAGGTCGGGTGTCTCGAAGTAGGTGGCGATGCCCTCGCTGACCCACAGCGGCACGGGGGCGAGTCGCCGGTGCATCCCGCAGTTGAAGGCCATCTGGTGGGTGGCCTCGTGCACGAGCGTGGAGACGAGCCCCGCCGCCGCCGGGCTGGCAAGGATCTCGGCGGCGGAGCCGGCCCGCGGCCGGCCCGGCGGCCGCTGCACGAGGTCGCTCCCGGTGAGGTCGAACGTGGTGACGCGATTGGAGAGCAGGTTGTAGTAGCCGACGACGCGCTCGGCGGCGGGGCCGAGATCGCGGGCGGCATGCTCGGCATATCGGCGGCGGTCGGCGAAGATCACCACCACGAGCGGCCGCTGCGGATCGGCGACCTCGAGCCCCGCCTTGCTCCAGTAGTTGACGAACGCCTCGTGCAGCCGTTCGAAGACGGCGGCACACCACTTGGCGTAGTCGCGCGAGGTGTCGAAGCAGACGACGTAGTGCCGCGTGACGAGCACGTCGAAGCCGGCGGGAAGCTCGGCGAGCAGCCGCTGGCCGAGGGCCCGCGGCGTCTCGTCGGCCGGTGCGCCCGGGGTCGTGGCACGGGCGAGGATCTCGCGCGGCTGCAGCAGCTCGTAGCGCTCGTCGCGATGTTCGACGAGCAGCCCGCCGTCCTCCGCCTCCACCACGATGGCCGCCTCGACCGTGCGCGGGCCCTCGTCCGCGCGGATCTCGATCCGCTCCCACGGACGGTCGGCTGCGGCGGCGACCGCGGCGGCCAAGGCGGTCACGAGAAACGCCGCGGCGACCGGGATCGGGGGGTGGAAAGGGGGTGGCTGTGGCATCGTAAGCAGGTTTTCGGCCGCTGCCGGCCGGGGTGGTTGGCCTTTCCGCGCCGCCGGCACCCCGCTAGTGTCCCACGCCCCCAGGAGGCAGGTCGAGATGAGGCTGACGATCGTCTGCTGCCGCATAGGCCCCGCCGCGGCCATCGCCGTGGCCATGGCCGGCATGATGCTGTCGGGCTGCTCGACGTGGAGCAAGCTCACCACCAGCCAGAAGACGCTCGAGGAACAGCGGAAATACGGCTCCACGGCCGACCAGCGGATCGAGACGCTCCAGGCCGACGCCGCCAAGGCGAAGGCCGGCGGCCAGCACGACCGGGTGGAGTTCACCCGCGGACTCGTCGAGGCCATGCTTGCGGAGCACGACCCCCGGGTGCGGTGCGGAATCGTGGAGATCGCCGCCGGCTTCGACACGCCTGCGGCGGTCGCGATTTCCAAGGGTGCGCTCGAAGACCCGGACGTCCGGGTGCGGATGGCAGCCTGTACGGCCTGGCGAACCCGGGGAGGCGCTGAAGCCGTGGACATGCTGGCGAGCCGCTATCGGAGCGACCGCGAGATCGACGTGCGACTGCGGGCACTGCGGGAACTTGGGCAACTGGGCGACAAGGAGGCCGTGCCCGTGCTGGCCAAGGCGCTCGAGGATCCCGACCCGGCCGTGCAGTATCGCGCCGTCGCGGCGCTCAAGCAGGTGAGCGGCCGCGACCTCGGCGACGACGTGAACCGCTGGCGGGAATGGGCGGCCGATCCCGATGGCTCGACTGCAGAATGGTCGATCGCCGAGGGGTTCCGGCAGCTCTTCTGAGCCTGCCGTGGCGACGGCGGGATGCCGCTCCCGGCCGAGTCCCGGCCCGAATCGGCCGCTGGCAAGGGGGGGGGGCTGCGCCGCGGTGGATATTTGCCATGACCCTCCGGCCTATGGCGGCGGAGCCAACGATCCGCCCGCTGCCGCGGTCGATACCCCGAGCACGCACCCGCGTTCCCGACCACGCTTGCATCCACTGATGCCCATCCCAGACGCCATCGCTTCGGTGCCGACCCGGTCGGCTTCCGACCCACACGTCGCGCGACGGTCGCCGGCCGGCATGATCCGTCTCGCCCTCGCGGCCTCGTGCTGCGTTGCGACCGTCGCCTGGCAGGCGACCGCCGCTCCGCCGCAGAAGTCGCGGAGCGGCGCGGCGCGGTTCTTCGACGGACTCCTGAAGAAGGTGGAACCGACGCCCGCCCTGATCGCCCTTCCGCAGCCACCGTCGCAGGAGGAGGCCGATCGGCTCGCGGCCGCGCGGCGGCGGACGACCCCCGGCGTCTCCGCTCCGGCACCGGCGAAGTCGGCCGCGCGGCAGTCGCAGCAGCAGCCCACCTTCGCCGACGCCGTCGCCTTCGCGGCCGCGCTCAAGGAGACGGCGGTGAAGGTTGCGGCCGATGCCGCGAATCCTGCCTACGTGCGGAAGCCACCGCTGGCGCCCTCGCCGCCGACCGCCGTCGTCGCGCCGTCGCCCACAGCCCGCAGGCAGACGCCGCCGCTGGTCGTGACCCGGCTGCAGCCGACCGGGGCGGCGGCACCGAAGACCAAGCGGTTCGAACGGCTGCGGCGGTCGATCGCGCACACGCTCGCCGTCTACATGAAGCGGCCGCTGAACACGGCGGAGCACACGCCCTGGGAGGTGATGCACGGCTTCATCGCCTTCGGGATTCCGTCGCAGCTCCGGGTGGGCGGCCCCGCGGGTGACCTCGTGAGCGCCATCGGCTGGTCGAACATGGGCGGCCGCTGCCGCGGCCAGGTGATGCTCGCGGCCGCGGGCGACCGGGTCGTGGCGCTCAAGGGCGTGGGCGTGCAGGGCCACTCGGCGCAGTACCTCGCGATCCTCGCCCAGTGCCGCGTGGCCGCGAACTCCCCGCTCACGGTCGGGGGCAAGTCGTTCACGGTGGCCGACCTCATCGAGGAGGAGAAGCTCTCCTGCAAGGCGAACACGGAACTCACCTTCGCCCTCATCTCGCTGGCACACTACCTGACGACCGACGCGACCTGGACGAGCCGCGACGGGGAGAAGTGGTCGCTGCCGCGGCTGGTCGAGGAGGAGATCGCGCAGCCGATCCGGGGGGCTCCGTGCGGCGGCACGCACCGGCTGTTTGGCCTCTCCTACGGCTGCCAGCGGCGGCTGCGGTCGACGGGCCAGCTCGACGGCGTCTACCTGCGGGCCGACAAATACGTCCGCGACTACCAGAACTTCGCGCTCACGAAGCTCAAGAACCACGACGGCTCCTTCAGCACCGAGTGGTTCAAGTATCCGGCGGATCGCGAGGACGACATCGACCGCAAGATCCAGACCACCGGCCACATCCTCGAATGGCTCGTCTCGTCGCTCGACCAGGAGCGGCTCTACGAGCCGAGGGTGGTGGCGGCCGCGGAGTTTCTCTGCGGCGCCCTCGCCAGCCAACCCTCGCGCGAGTGGAAGATCGGTCCGCTCGGCCACGCCCTGCACGCCCTCACCATCTACCAGGAGCGGGCCTGGGGCACGGTGCTGCCCGGGGGCATCGCGGCCTACTCGGGGCCGATGAAGGCCGCGTCACCGACGGCGGCCATCGCCGACCGGCCCGGCGCCGGTGGCGGCTCGACGAAGCGACGCTAGGCCGGGCATCCTTGAACCGGCCTGCGTGGCGGCGTACGCTTCCGCAGCGGGGTGTTTCCCAGCGTGCGGTCGTCCCGGCGGTGGGCGGCCCGCGCCGTGGCACCACGGCATGCCAGGAACGGGTTCATGACCGTGGCCGACGTCACCCCCCAACTCGAGCGTCTTCTGGGCGTGGCCGTGCGGCTCTTCGAGTCGACGTCGGCGGAGGCGATCCTGCTCCTGGTGGAGGAGCGGCTCGACTGGCAGCGGGTGCGGGATCTCGCGAGTTCCGGGCCGGTGCTGGTGGCCGCCGACGACGCGGCACACCTCGACGGCGCCGATGATCATGGCCTGAGGCAGGTGGTGCTCGACGTGGCCGGCCTGCCGGTCCACGAGCGGCTCGCGCAGGCGCTTCTCGAATGCGTCGCCGCCGAGATGATCGGCCCGGAGGCGCAGGTGGTGGCCGTCTACAGCGGCTTCGAGGCGGGCACGGTCGATTCGGTGAGCCTGCTCAAGCTCGAGGAGCACCTCGGGCAACTCACGGTTCGCGACCTGCGGAACCTCGAGACGAAGGTGCCGCTCGAAACCCTCAAGCTCGTGGTCGACCTCGCGGTGGAGATCGGCCGCGAGGGCCGCGAGGGCAAGCCCGTCGGCACGCTCTTCGTGGTGGGCGACACCCGCAAGGTGATGCAGTCGAGCCACTCGGCCGGGTTCGATCCGGTGCGGGGCTACGGCCGCTCCGAGCGGCGGCTCACCGACCCGCGGGTTCGCGAGGGCATCAAGGAGATCGCGCAGCTCGACGGCGCCTTCGTGATCGGCCCCGACGGCACGGTCGAGGCCGCGGCCCGCTACATCGACGCGTCGGCGGAGAACGTGTCGGTCTCGAAGGGCCTGGGTGCGCGGCACTGGGCGGCCGCCGCCGTCACCCGCCGCACCCGCAGCGTGGCCGTGGCCGTGAGCGAGACGAGCGGCACGGTCCGCATCTTCCACAATGGCGAGGTGGTGCTCCGCATCGAGCCCTTCCGCCGCGCCATGAAGTGGAAGGACTTCGAATACGAGCCCCCGAGCGGTGACTGACGCCCCCGCCCCCGCCGCGCCGCCCGACCTTCGCGGCAAGACCGTGCTGGCGCTCGACACGCTCTCGCGGGTCTACCAGCTCTTTCACGCGTTGCCCGAGATGACTGCCCCGGACGGCACCCCGGTGTCGGTCGTCTTCGGCCTGACCCGTGACCTGCTCGACATCGTCGAGAAGCGGAAGCCCTCGTTCCTGTTCTGCGCGATGGATCCGCCCGGCCCCACGTTTCGCCACGAGGCGTTCGCCGACTACAAGGCCAACCGGGCCGAGATGCCGGCCGACCTGGTTCCGCAGATCCCGCTCGTGCGGCGGCTGCTGGGGGTGTTCGGCATTCCCTGCCTGGAGGTTCCCGGCTACGAGGCCGACGACGTCCTCGCCACGCTCGCGACCCGCACCGTGGCCGCCGGAGGCGACTGCACGATCGCCACGTCCGACAAGGACGCCCGGCAGCTGCTGGGGCCGCACGTCACGCTGCTCAACCTCCGCACCAACCAGCCGCTCGGCGTGGCGGAACTCGAGGCCGAATGGGGCATTCGCCCCGATCAGGTTGTCGATTTTCTCTCGCTCGTGGGGGATGCGGTCGACAACGTTCCCGGCGTGCCCGGGATCGGGCCGAAGATCGCCTCGGAACTCCTGCAGAAGCACGGCTCGCTCGACGCGGTCCTGGCCAATGTCGAGGCCGTGTCGGGTGCGAAGCGGAAGGAAAACCTCCGCGCCCACGGTGACACCGCCCGGGCCGGCCGCGAACTGATCCGCCTGGCCACCGACGTGCCGGTGGAGGTGCCGTGGCAGCAGGCCGCGCTCCATCAGCCCGATGCCGCGGCGCTCGCCGACCTGCTCCGCGAGTTCGGCTTCCGCACGCTCCTCAGCCGCGTGGTGCAGGGGGGCGCCGCGGACGCGAAGCCGGCGGCAGCCCCGCGGCCCGCGGCCCGCACGCTCTTCGACCTCTCCGAGGAACCTCCCGGCTCCCCGGCCACCGAGACGCTGCCGCTCGACGAGCCCGGCGATGCCGCGGCGATCTCGGCCGCCGTGGCCCGGCTGCGGGCCGCTGGCTCCGTGGCGATCTGCGTGGTGCGGCCGCCGGATGCCCCGATCCTGTCGCGGCCGGCCGGCCTCGTGGTGGCCGCGGGGACGAGGGCTGCCTGGTTCACCGCCGCCGCGGTCGAGACGCATGCCGATCTCCGCCGGCTGCTGTCCGATGCGACGCTGCCCAAGCAGGGGCACGACCTCAAGCGGCAGGATGTGGCCCTGCGAACGCTCGGCGTGCACCTCGATGGGGCCTCGTTCGACACGCTGCTCGCCGCCTACCTGCTCGAGGCCGGGGAGCGCAACCTGGGGCTCGTGGAGACCGCGCGCCGGCACGGCGTGGGGGGCGTGAGCGGCATCGACGCCGCGGCCATCGACCGTCCCACCACGGTCGCCGGGGCGGCCGAGCACTGCCGCCTCGTGCTGGATCTGGCCGCAGCGCTGCCGGGGCCGCTCGCCGCCGCGGGCCTCTCCGAGCTGTTCGCGACCCTGGAGATGCCGCTGGCCCGCGTGCTCGCCGACATGGAGTGCCGCGGCGTGCGGATCGATGCCGCGAAGCTGGCGACGCTCTCCGCCGACTACGCCGCCCGGCTCGCCACCCTCGAGCAGGAGATCCACGGGCTCGCCGGGCACGCCTTCTCGATCGCCTCGCCGATCCAGCTGCGGGCGGTGCTCTTCGACGAACTCGGGCTGCCGGTCCTGAAGCGGGGCAAGACGGGGCCGAGCACCGATGCGGAGGTGCTCGAGCAGCTGGCGCCGCTGCATCCGCTGCCGGCGAAGCTCCTCGAACACCGCAAATACGCCAAGCTCAAGAGCACCTACGTCGATGCCCTGCCGGCCCTCGTCGATCCTGGCACGGGCCGGGTGCACACCACGTTCAACCAGACGGTGACGGCCACCGGCCGGCTCAGCTCGAGCGACCCCAACCTGCAGAACATCCCCACGCGCACGAGCGAAGGCCGCGAGATCCGCGCCGCCTTCCTCCCGGGCGAGCCGGGCTGGCGATTCGTGGCCGCCGACTACTCCCAGATCGAGCTGCGGATCCTCGCCCACCTTTCAGGCGACGCGGCGATGCGGGCGGCCTTCGCGGCGGGGGAAGACATCCACGCACGGACGGCCGCGGCCGTCTGCGGCGTGGCCCCGGGCGACGTCACCGCCGCGATGCGGCGGATCGCGAAGGCGGTGAACTTCGGCATTCTCTACGGGCAGTCGGCGTTCGGCCTCTCCAAGGCGCTCGGCATCCCCCAGGCCGACGCCGCCGAGTTCATCGCCGGCTACTTCCGCGCCTTCGCGGGCGCGGAGGCCTTCATGGACGACCTCCTCGACCGCTGCCGGCGCGAGGGTCACGTGACCACCATGCTCGGCCGGCGGCGGCGGATCGGCGAGGTGCGCGAGCGGACCCGGCGGCGGAACGCCAGCGGCACGATGGCCCTGACGCTGCCGGAGCGGGAGGCGGTCAACACCGTGGTGCAGGGCTCGGCTGCCGACCTCATCAAGCTCGCCATGCTCCGCGTCGATGCCCGCCTGCGGGGTGAAGGCCGGAAGGCCGCGATCGTGCTGCAGATCCACGACGAACTGCTGCTCGAGGCTCCCGCGGCGGAGGTCGAGGAGGTCGCCGCGGCGGTGGTCGAAGAGATGCGGGGGGCAATGACGCTCGCCGTGCCGATCGAGGTGTCGGTGGCGACGGGCGGCACGTGGGCGGAGTGCGACTGACATGGTGGTCATCGGTCTCGTCGGCAGGGTCGGGTCTGGCAAGTCGACGGTGGCACGCATGCTCGCCGACCACGGCGCCCGGGTCATCGATGCCGATGCGCTGGCCCACGCGGTGCTCGACGAACCGGACGTGGTCCGCGAGGTCGTGGCCCGGTTCGGTGACGAGGTGGCCGACGGAGCCGGGAGGCTGCGACGACCGGCCCTCGCGGCCCGGGTGTTCGGCACCGATCCCGGCCGGGGCGAGGCGCTGCGCGATCTCGAGGGGATCGTGCATCCGCGGGTTCGTGGTCGGATCGCCGCCGCACTCGCCGCCTGCCGGGAGGAGGACGGGGCCGACGGCGCCGTGGTGCTCGACGTGCCGCTGCTCGTGCAGGCCGGGTGGGAGGAGCAGTGCGACGTTCTGCTCGAGATCGAGTGTGAGGATCGGGTGAGGCACCGCCGGCTGGAGGCTCGGGGCTGGAACCCGGCCGAGATCGCGGCCCGGGATCTCGCCTGGGAGCGGCGGTTCGTCGCCCCGCGGGGCGGGCGGCGGACGGTGTGCGTGGATACCTCCGGCGATCCGGCTTATACTCGAGCACAAGTCGATCGGATCTGGGACGGCCTGCGGCATGCACCGCCTGCTGGTTCCTGAGCCGAGCGATTCCCGCCTGTACCTGCCTGGGGATCCCGCGCCAGTCGACAGCACCGTCCGCGCCCCGAGAGGGGTGCGCGGGGTGACTGTGTCTCCATCCCTTCCGCCATCACCCTCCCATCGTCTCGTTTCGGCCGTCCGCCACTCCGCGGCCACCTCCGGTGCCCCATGACACACTCGCCCGACGCCCCACTCGATGACGGCGGCAAGGAACCCCTGTCGATCGCCGAGGAGATCGCCGCCGAGGTCAAGGACGGCCTCGACGTCACGAGCCACTACGAGGCGCTGAAGAAGGGCGACAACACGATCGCCGAACTGCAGAAGCTCTCCATGCAGGAGCTCGTGGAACTCGCCCGTCAGGAGAATCTCGGCGACGTTTCCGGTGCCAAGCGTCAGGATCTCGTGTTCCGGATCCTGAAGGAGCGGATCAAGCTCAACGGCCTCATGTTCGGCGAGGGCACGCTCGAGATCCTGCCGGACGGCTTCGGGTTTCTGCGCAGTCCCGACGCCCACTATCTCTCGTGCCCGGACGACATCTACGTGTCGCCGAGCCAGATCCGGCGGTTCGGCCTGCGGAACGGCATGTCGGTGGCCGGGCAGATCCGGCCGCCGAAGGAGAGCGAGCGGTACTTCGCGCTGCTGCGGGTCGAAGCGATCAACGGCGAGGATCCCGCCAGGCTGGCGGGCCGGGTCTTCTTCGACGAACTGACGCCGCTCCATCCCGACGAGCGGATCGTGATGGAGACCACGCCCGAGGAACTCTCGACACGCGTCGTCGACCTGGTCGTGCCGATCGGCTTCGGGCAGCGTGGCCTGATCGTGAGCCCGCCCCGGGCCGGCAAGACGATCCTGCTGCAGAAGATGGCCAAGGCCGTGCTCGCCAACTACCCCGAGGCCTACGTCTTCATGCTGCTCATCGACGAGCGGCCGGAGGAGGTCACCGACATGGAGCGGCAGGTGAAGGGGCCTTCCTGCGAGGTGATCAGTTCCACCTTCGACGAGAACTCCAGCCGCCACGTCCAGGTGGCCGACATGGTGATCGAGAAGGCCAAGCGGCTCGTCGAGTGCGGTCGCGACGTCGTGATCTTCCTCGACTCGATCACCCGTCTGGCCCGTGCCTGGAACTCCGAGGTGCCCAACTCCGGCAAGATCCTCTCCGGCGGCGTCGACTCCGGGGCCCTGCAGCGGCCCAAGCGGTTCTTCGGCAGCGCCCGCAAGGTGGAACAGGGGGGCTCGCTGACGATCATCGCCACGGCGCTCGTCGACACCGGCAGCCGGATGGACGACGTGATCTTCGAGGAGTTCAAGGGCACGGGCAACCTCGAGATCGTGCTCGACCGGCGGCTGGTCGACAAGCGGATCTATCCCGCCATCGACATCAATCGCTCCGGCACCCGCCGCGAGGAGATGCTGCTGGAGCCCGACGAATACCGGCGCATCTGCGTGCTCCGCCGCGTGCTCGGCGAGATGAACCCCGCCGATGCCATGGAACTCCTGGTGAACCGGCTCTCGAAGACGAAGTCGAACACCGAGTTCCTGATGAGCCTGAAGTCGTGAGGGCGGGAGGCGAGCGGGCATGAGCGGGCCGGTGGAACCTGCGGTCTTCGACGCGTCGGCTGATGGGCCCCCGCGCACGATGCGGATCGGCATCGCCGTGGCCCGCTGGAACGAGGCGGTCACCCGCCGCCTCCTCGCGGGGGCGATCCACCAGCTGACGGCCGCGGGGCTGCCCGCCTCCGCGATCGACGTGGCCTGGGTGCCGGGGTCGTTCGAGTTGCCATTTGCCGCCGACCGGCTGGCGGCCAGCGGCCGCTGCACCGCGGTGCTCTGCCTCGGGGCGATCATCAAGGGGGAGACCTCCCACGATCACCACATTGCCACCGCTGCCGCGGCCGGCATCGAGCAGGCGGCGCGGGCGCACGGGCTGCCGGTGATCTTCGGCGTGCTCACCTGCGATACCCTCGCCCAGGCGCTGGTGCGGGCGGGGGGCGACGAGGCCGACGGCTACGCCGGCAACAAGGGGGCCGAGTGTGCCGCCGCAGCGATCGAGATGGCCTGCCTGGCCGCTCGCATCGCCGGAGGAGGGGTGGCATGAGTCGTCGCAGTCGGGCCCGCGAGGTCGCGCTCCAATCGCTCTACCAGGCCGAGGTGAACGTGCCGGCATCACCGGAGGCCCGCGCCCGCCGGCACGCGTTCCACAGGGGGCGGCTCCATGCGCCACCGCTCGTCGCCTTTGCCGACGCGCTCGTGGACGGCGTGACCGAGCGGCTGGCGGAGATCGACGCCCTGCTCGATGGCCGCAGCCAGCACTGGCGGGTCGCCCGGATGGCGGCGACCGACCGGGCCGTGCTGCGGATCGCCGCATTCGAACTGCTGCACACCGACACGCCCGGACCCGTCGTGGTCGACGAGGCGATCGAACTGGCCCGCCGGTACGGTGGCGAGGCGTCGCCCACGTTCGTGGCCGGCATCCTCGGCGGCCTGCTCGCCGACCGCGATGGCCGCCCGCGGCCCGCCGCCGGCTGACGCTCGCCCTTCGGAGATTTCGCATGGCACTCTTCCGCTTCGGACGCAGCGATGCCTCCCCGCCCACGGAGTCGGGCGCGGTGGCCGACCCGGCGGCGAAGCCCGGGCTGCTCGACCGGCTCCGGGCAGGGCTCGCCAAGACGGCGAAAGTGCTCTCGACCGACGTGCGCGACCTCTTCAAGCGGGAGGGCAGGCTCGTCGACGACGAGTTCCTCGCCGAGCTGCGGGCGGCGCTCGTGAAGACCGACATGGGGCCTGCGGCCGCCGAGGCGATCGTCGCCGACGTGCGCGAGCGGCTCCGGGCCCGCGTGGTCGACCCCGAGGTCGTGCTCGATTCCATCCGCACGCAGCTGCTCGCCCGGCTCAAGCCGGCGGAATCGGGAATCGCCGCGGCCGCGGGCGGCCCGACCGTGATCCTCGTGACGGGCGTCAACGGGTCCGGCAAAACGACCTCGATCGCCAAGCTGGCGCGGCTCTTCACCCGCGACGGGCGGCGGGTGGTGCTCGGCGCGGGCGACACCTTCCGGGCCGCGGCCGTGGAGCAGTTGGCCATGTGGGCAGGACGGCTCGGCGTGGAGATCGTGCGCGGCGAGCCCGGCTGTGATCCGGCGAGTGTGGCCCACCGCGCCGTCGCGCGGGCCCTCGAGGGGGGCTTCGACGTCTGCATCGTCGACACCGCCGGCCGCCTGCAGACACAGGCCAACCTGATGCAGGAACTCGGCAAGATCCGCCGTGTGATCGCCAAGCAGATTCCCGACGCGCCCCACGAGACGCTGCTGGTGATCGACGCGACCGCCGGACAGAACGCCCTCTCGCAGGCCAAGGGCTTCAAGGAGGCGGCCGGCTGCACGGGCATCGTGCTGGCGAAGCTCGACGGCTCCGCCCGTGGCGGCGTGATCGTGCCGGTGGCGGAGCAGTTCGGACTGCCGGTGAAGTTCGTGGGCGTGGGCGAGGCGGCCGACGACCTCGAGCCCTTCCAGCCCGAGGAATTCCTTGCAGCGCTGCTCGAGGGCGCATTCGCCACTTCGGAATAGAGCCAGCGGCGTTTGCGGGGCTCGGGGCTGCCCATGCCCCGTCGCCGGACGTTCGCGTTACGGGAAGCCCAATCGCGTAAGCGATGGGGACAGCGTCTCGTGGTGACGCAGGCTCGTGACTGCCCATGCCCCGTCGCCGGACGTTCGCTTCGGGCTCCGGCCCTCCGCTCACTCGATGCTGGCTGCGCTCCGCCATCCTGGCTCCGCTTGCCAGCAACGCCGGCGACGGGGCACGGGCAGCCCCTCGCGTGAGCGGTCTGGCTGTAGTCGCAAAGTGCGCTACTGCTGGGCTTGCTCCACGCTGGCGTACACCGGCGGCGTTCGCAGCACGGCATGCACCGGCACGTCGAGCGGGGCGAGGTGGTCGTGCCAGGTCCGCGAGGGAAGCCGGTCGAGCGTGCGGGTGGCGACACGCACCTCCATCCGCTCGCTGCCCGATCCCCGGTAGGTGCCCTTGTTCGGGGGCACGTCGGAGTAGTCGCGACCCACGGCCGTCTTCACGAAATGGCTCCCCACGGGGCAGCCGTTGGTCGGGTCGAAGCCCGTCCAGCCGATGTCGGGGAGCCAGACCTCGCACCAGGCATGGCTCTGCGACTCCTTGTTGGGCCGGTGGATGTAGCCGCTCACGTAGCGGGCCGGCACGCCATAGGACCGGAGGATGGCGATCATCAGGTGGGTGAAGTCCTGGCAGACGCCCTTGCGGTAGGTCAGGAGGTGGTCGATCGGGGAGGTGGCGTCGGTGACGTCGCGGGCATACTCGAAACTGCCCCGGATGTATTCGGCCACCTCGCAGACCCACATGCCGATCCGCATCCGTGGCTGCGGCCGCAGGGCCTCGAGGTGGGCGGCGAGGAGCGGCGTGTCGCGCGCCGGACCCCGCAGCGGCAGGGCGTCGAGCGTCTCGAGGGGGAGCCGATCCTCGTCGAGCGGGAACGTCGCCTGGCTGGCCGTCGGGCTCACGGCGGCGTCGTCGGTTTCAACGATGCTCGCCGCGAGGATCCGCAGGCAGAGGTGCGGCGTGAGCAGGTTGAAGTGGTGCACGCGGTTGCCGAAGCCGTCGACGTAGCTGGCGACCGTGGCCGGCTGGCTGACGTCGATCCGGAAGGAGTGGCACCGCTGGACGACGTCGCTGACCGGCTCCATCCGCAGTTCGCACCGCCATTCGGTGACAGGCTCGGAATACTCCATCATCGTCTCGTGCTGGATCTCGAGGATCATGGCGGGCTCCGCGGTGTCAGTGGAGGGCGTACTGCTGCTGCACGAGGTGGCCAATCGTGCCGCAGCGGGCCAGGGCGTCGCGCAGGAAGGCGTGGAGCCGCTCATCGGCCAGTTCGTTGCCGTCGAGGTAGGCGAGCATGCTCACGAGGCTGCCGACGGTGCGCATCGAGGCGCTGTCGCACCGGCCGGGCAGGCGGCCGCTGATCTCCGAGAGCGACTCGAGCACCCGCTCGAGGCAGAACCGCACGGAGTGGGGAAAGTCGGGGTTGGCCAGCAGGAACTCCACGACCCGCTCGGGTTCGACGCGACTGATGTAGAGCCGCTGGTAGGCCTCGTAGGCCCGGCATTTCTTCAGCACCGCGCCCCATTGCAGCGTGATCACCGGCAGGTCGGCGGCGTCGGTCCGTTCCTGCAGCCGGAAGGTCGAGTCGAGCGTCCGCAGCACCTTGTCGGCCCGCTCGAGGTAGGTGCCCGCCTGGATGAAATGCCAGCCCTCGTCGTGCGTCATCGTGGCGTCGCACACCCCGTGGCAGAGGAGCACGCCGACCTGCCCCTCCTCGCAGAAGTCGTGCGGGGATTCCGTCACCCGGGCCTGGAAGCCGTGGTCGGAGAGCCTCCAGTGGAGCTTGTTGAGCTCCCGCCACATCTGGGTGCTGATGGAGCCACGGATGCTGCGGGCATTGTTGCGGGCCCGGTTGACGCACGACATCACGCTGCCGGTGTTGGCCATGTCGAGCAGCAGCCAGCGCTGCACGGCGGTGACGGGGCTCTCTCCCTCGCGGACCTGTGGGGGCTGCTGCCGGAGCATGGAGAGCAGCGCATTCCACTCGAGTTCCACGGGATTGGAGAGCACGCCGTGCAGGTCGAGGTCGAGGTGGAAGGTGACGTCGACCGCCCGCGCGAGGCAGCTCGACCGCTCGAGGTAGCGGCCCATCCAGAACAGCGCGTCGGCCACCCGGCTCAGCATGCGTCCCTGCCGTTTCGTGTGCCGGGGGCGAGGATCCAGGTGTCCTTGCTGCCGCCCCCCTGGGAGCTGTTGACCACGAGGCTGCCCTTGGGGAGGGCCACGCGGGTCAGGCCGCCGGGCGTCACGACAACCCGTTCGCCGCAGAGTACGAAGGGCCGCAGGTCGACGTGCCGTGCCTCGAGCCTCCCGTCGACGAACGTGGGATGCGTCGAGAGCTGGATCGTGGGCTGGGCGATGAAGTCACGGGGAGCCGCCTGGATGGCGCGGCGGAAGTCGTCGCGCTGCTCCGCGGTGGAAGCCGGGCCGATCAGCATGCCGTAGCCACCGGACTCGTTGACCCGCTTCACGACGAGCGACTCGAGGTTGGCGAGGATGTGGCTCATCTGGGCCGGAAGCTCCGGGCGGAACGTTTCGACGTTGGCCAGCAGCGGATCCTGCTTGAGGTAGTAGCGGATCATGTCGGGCACGAACGGGTAGACGCCCTTGTCGTCGGCGATGCCCGTGCCGATGCTGTTGGCGAGGGCCACGTTGCCCGCGCGGTAGGCGTTCACGAGCCCCGGCACGCCGAGCACGCTGTCGGGGCGGAAGGTGAGCGGGTCGAGGAAGTCGTCGTCGATCCGACGGTAGATCACGTCGACCCGCTGGAGGCCGCGGGTGGTTCGCATGAACACGCGGTTGGCATCGACGAGCAGGTCACGGCCCTCGACGAGCTCGATTCCCATCCGCTGCGCCAGGAAGCTGTGCTCGAAATACGCCGAGTTGTACATGCCGGGGCTGAGCAGCACGGCCGTCGGCGTGCCGGCCGCCTCCGGGGCGATGTACTTGAGCACATCGAGCAAAGCCGCCGGGTAGTCGTCGTTGGGCAGCACGTCGTATTCGTTGAACAGGGCCGGAAACACCCGCTTCAGCACCTGCCGATTCTGGAGCATGTAGCTCACGCCGGAGGGGGTGCGGCCGTTGTCCTCGAGCACGAGGTATTCCCCGTCGGCGGCCCGGATCAGGTCGGTGCCGCAGATGTGGATGTAGATCTTCCGCGGCACGTTCACGCCGACGAACTCGCGGCGAAACGACGCCCCCTGGAGCACGAGTCGCGGGGGCACGATGCCATCGCGGAGGATGTGCTGCTCGTGGTAGACGTCCCAGAGAAACAGGTTCAGGGCCGTGATCCGCTGCACGAGGCCCGCCTCGATCCGCGCCCACTCGTCGGCCGGAATGATCCGGGGCACCGGATCCATCGGCCAGACACGCTCGATTCCCTCCTCGGCCCGGTAGACGGTGAAGCCGACACCGTCCTGCCGCATCGAGAGGTCGGTCATCGCCTTGCGCCGGGCGAACTCCTCCACCGACGTCTGCCGGAGCCGCTCGGCGAGCGCCGCATAATGGGGCCGCGGCCTGCCGTCGCGAGCCGCCATCTCGTCGAACGCGGCGCCGAGTTCGTAGTCGGCGAGCAGGGCCGGGCGGGCCGCGGCGGCCTCTCGGGCCGGAGATGTCGACATGGTGCCGGGAGGCAAGGGCATCGCGGATCCTGCGCGGGCCGCGGGCAGCCGATGCCCGCACTCCGGGCACGACGCTCCGCCTGTCGCCTGGTGCGGAGCCTGCCGCCCGCGAGCGGGGCGGTTTCACGACTCGGCACCGATGGCTAGGCTGGAGCGTAGCAAACGGTGCGCCGTTCGCGACCGATGCTCGATCACGTTCGGAGGAATCGATGACCTACTGCCTGGGGATCCGCACCAAGCATGGCCTCGTGATGGCGTCGGACTCACGCACCAATGCGGGCATTGACCAGGTCGACACCTGCTGCAAGATGCACAACTTCGTGATCCCGGGCGAGCGGATGTTCACGCTGCTGTCGAGCGGCAACCTTTCGCTCACGCAGTCGATCCTCACGCGACTCGACCAGGAGTTCGCGGCGGGTGAGGGCCTTGTGAAGGCGGCCAACTTCTACGAGGCCGCGCGGTGCGTGGGGCGGCACGTGCGCGACATGGCGGCGCTCGACGGCCCCTACATGGAGCGAGACAAGATCGCCTTTTCGGTCAACTTCCTGCTCGGCGGGCAGATTCGTGGCGAAGACCCACAGGTCTACATGATCTATGCCCAGGGCAATCCGCTCCGGTGCACGCGCACGTCGCCCTACCTGCAGATCGGCGAAAGCAAGTATGGCCGGCCGATCCTCGACCGCGGCATCCGCTACGCCGACACCTCGCTCGAGCAGGCTGTGAAATACGCGGTCATCTCGCTCGACTCCACGATGCGGTCGAACGTGTCGGTCGGGCCGCCGATCGACCTGCTCGTCTATGCCAACGACGACTTCTCCGTCCGTCGTTACCGCCGGCTGGGCGCGACGGATGCGGAACTCGTCGAGATCCGCACGAGGTGGGAGCAGGAGTTGCGGCAGGCGATCCGCTCGCTCCCGGAGATCGCGTTCGAGCCGGAGCCCGCCGACCGAGACCTGGGCATCACCGAGTCGTTTCCGCCCTCCGGCTGAGACGGCACCCCCGGTCGCCCATGGCCTGACGCCGGTGCATTCTTCCATGCCCGCGGGGGCGGTCGCGCCCGGGTGACGGTCGGGAAGGATATGACGCCCCGTCGGCCGCGGACGCGTTTTTCCAGCCGATGATCGCCGATCCTCCCGATCGGGATCGGGGGACTGGGCTGGCGCGGATCGGCGGATTCTGCGGCTGGCGGGCGGGCCTTCGTTTCCAGGTACGTCACGCCCGGCGGCGGCTGCCGCCCGGGTACCTCACCAACCGGGAGTTTCTCCGCCATGCGTTTCCTGAAGTTCGCGCTGCCCGTCTGGGTGGCGAGCGGCCTCGTGGCCGCCGCAGCGACCGCCGCCGATCCGTCGCTGCCGTCTCGGATCGATCCGAATCTCTACAACCAGCTCGCGCAGGCGCCCGTGCCCGTGGTGCCCAACGTGCCGCAGGAAGACGCCTACCAGTTGCGCGGCCTGCCGCCGCAGGAGGCGGCGCAGGAGGCCTCCGAGGAGGAGGGACCGAACCGGTACCTGGAGGTCGAGCCGCTCAAGAGCCGCGGAATCAACACCTACGGCTGGATCGACACCGGCATCGGGGCCAACAACTGGGCGAGCCCGTTCAACGGTCCGATCACGTTCAACGACCGCAACTGGCAGGGCCAGATGAACCAGCTCTACCTGGTCAACGAGAAGCTGGTCGACACCGAAAACGGACCCGACTGGGGCGGTCGCGTCGACCTCCTCTACGGCACCGACTACATCTACACGACCGCCCGCGGCCTCGACGGCAATCTCGCCAACCAGGCGAATCCCCCGGGTGTCTACGGAGCACCGTCGTGGGCCTCCAGTAAGGACTACGGCCTGGCGATGCCGCAGCTCTACGGTGAACTCGGAGCCGGGAACCACATCGTGAAGTTCGGCCACTTCTACACGATCATCGGGTATGAAGTGGTGCCGGCCATCGGCAACTTCTTCTACACGCACGCCTACACGATGCAGTACGGCGAGCCGTTTACCCACACGGGCATCCTCGACACGTGGACGCCCAACGATCAGTTGACCGTCTACGGAGGCATCACCAACGGCTGGGACAACTTCAGCGACCCGATCAACATCACCGGGATCGCGAACCCCGGCTATGCGGGGGCGAACAGCAACGCGGCATTCCTCGGTGGCGTGTCGTTCAAGAACTCGGATCAGACGCAGTCGCTCACCACGACGGTGTCGAGCGGTAACGAACCGACGATCATCGGGGCCTTTCCCGCGACGATCGGCAACCGCTCGATCGTGAGCACGGTGTACGTCAACGAGCTGTCGGACAAGCTGACGTACGTGTTCCAGAACGACAACGGCTGGCAGTTCAACGCCAACACCGGCCTGAGCAACATCGGGCAGCAGGCGGGGCTCGCGCAGTGGTACGGCGTCAACCAGTACATGTTCTATACGATCAGCGACACGCTGGTCGCGGGCATGCGGCTGGAGTGGTTCCGCGACAACAACGGGTACCGGGTGTTTGCCCCGATCCGCAACGGCTGGGTGGGCGGCCCGGCGCAGGGTGGGTTCCAGGGCAACTTCTGGCAGGCCACGTGGGGTCTGAACTGGAAGCCGAACCGCAACTGGATCATTCGTCCTGAACTGCGGTACGACTGGTACTCGCCGGACGACGTGGCCGGTGCCAAGGCGAGCGGTGCGCTCCCCTTCGGCCCGAACTTCGGCCGGATCGCCAACGGCGGCAGCGAGTTCGGCCAGTTCTACGGTGGCTGCGACGCGATCTGGCAGTTCTGATTGCATGGCTGCCGGGCCATCCATGGCCCCGGCAGCCTGAAGCGGGCAGAGGGCAAGCCA